>NZ_CAXQBR010000004.1 GCF_964222135.1 Euzebya sp. | reverse complement strand
GGCCGCCCACGGGGCGAGCCCGGGCCTGATCGACGAGATCGTGGCCACCCGCGGCCAGCGCAACCTCGACAGCGCGCCCGCCATCGAGCGCTCCGCCTACGAGCGGGCCCTCGGGGGCGAGGTGGTGACGGGGCTGGTCGACGTGGTCGGCGGGTCCCTGGAGGCCGGCTACCAGCGGATCAAGCTGAAGATCCGGCCGGGCTGGGACCTCGAGCCGGTCGGGGCCGTCCGGCGGGCGTTCGGGCCGGACGTGCCGCTGCAGGTGGACGCGAACGCGTCGTACCACCCGTCCGACATCGGGTTCCTCGCGCGGCTCGACCTCTTCGACCTGCTCATGGTCGAACAGCCCTTCGCAGCGGACCGGCTGATGGCCCACGCGGATCTCGCGGCCGCGGTGCGGACCCCGGTGTGCCTGGACGAGTCCGCGACGTCCTGCGCGGTCGTGGCCGACGCGATCCGGCTGCGCGCCGTCGACGTCGTGAACATCAAGCCGGGTCGGGTCGGCGGGTTCGCCGAGGCGGTGCGGATGCACGACCTGTGCCGCGCCCACGCCGTCCCGGTGTGGTGCGGCGGCATGGTGGAGACGGGGATCGGACGGGCGGCGAACACCGTGCTCGCCGCCCTGGACGGCTTCACCCTGGTCGGGGACAACTCGCCCTCGGACCGGTTCTTCGCCGAGGACGTCGTGACCCGGCCGATGGCCATGGTCGACGGCCACCTCGAGGTCCCGCAGAGCCCGGGGATGGGCTTCGAGGTCGACCGCGGTGCGCTGGCGGCCGCGACGGTGCAGCAGGTCCAGCTCGACCGGTCTGGCCGATGACGCGCGAGGCGGGCCCGGTGCTCGACCCCGAGCTCCGGCGGCGGCTCGAGGCCCGCTACGCCGACCCGCCGCGGACCTACCACTCCTTCGGGCACGCGGCGGCGGTGGCGTCCACGGTCGTCGAACTCGGTGGCGGCCGGGCGGCGGTGCTCGCGGCGTGGTTCCACGACGCGGTGTACGAGGGCCGACCGGGTGAGGACGAGACGCGGTCGGCCGAGCTCGCCCGCGACTGGCTGGCCGACGACCCTGACGCCGCCGAGGTCGCCCGGCTGGTCCGGCTGACCGCGGGCCACGACCCGGCTGGCGACGACCCGGACGGGGCGATCCTGTGCGACGCCGACCTGGCCGTCCTGGGCGGTCCACCGGAGCCCTACGAGGCCTACCGCCGCGCGGTCCGCGCGGAGTACGCCCACCTGGACGACCAGACCTGGCGGGAGGGTCGGATCGCGGTGCTGGAGGGGCTCCTCGCCCGCCCGACGATCTACCGCACCGCGGTCGCCCGCCAGCGCTGGGAGGCACCGGCCCGGCGGAACCTCACCACCGAGCTGGCCTCACTGCGCCCCGTCACCTGATCGCTCCGCCGAGCTACGCGCGGCTCGGCTTCCGCAACCCCGCCGCCCGCAGCCGGCGGACGAGCTCGCGGGAGCCGACCGGCACGGCGCCGCGCTCGACGGCGCGCAGCCGGACGTCGCTGTGCGCCCACAGCCGACCGCGCCAGCGCCACACCGCGTCGTCGACGAGGATCACCCGAGCATCACCAGCTGGTGGAGGAAGCAGCGCAGCGACGTCCGCCGGTCCGGCTCGTACCCGTCCCACTTCGCGGCGGGCAGCTCGGCCTGGGGGACCTCGACGAACCCGAGCCGCCGGAAGAACCGCGCCGCCGGCTCTGCGGTGGTGCAGGCGAAGACGCCGGCGAGGCCGCGGTCGGCGGCGTCGCGGAGCATCGCGTCGACGATCTGGCTGCCCACCCCCTCCCCCGCGAAGCGGCTGATCGTGGTGAGCGCGCAGACCTCGCCCAGGCCCTCGCGCGCGTAGGGCTCGGTCAGCAGGGCGGCGAAGCCGGCGAGGTGGTGGTCGCCCACGCGGGCGCCGTACCCGTTCACGATGAGCTGGGCGACCGCGTCGGGCTCGCGGGGCTTGAGGTAGCCCTCCTCCACCCCGTGCGCGATCAGGTCGGCGACGCCGTCGTAGTCGTCGATCCCGACCCGCTCGACCCGGCAGTAGTCGCCGAGCGTGTAGCAGGTGCCGGCGCCCGCGTAGGTGAGCAGCTCCTCTGCGATGTCGGCGGGGTGGCAGACGTTGACCGTCGCCACGCCGCCGGCGAGCGCCTCCGCGGCGAGGGCGGCCAACCCCTCCCCGTCGGCGTGGGCGGCGTCGAGCGACACGAACGACGCGGGACGCGACTCCGGCGTCGGCCGGACCGCCGTGGGCGAGACGAGCACCAGCTTGAAGGCCCGCAGGCGGGCGGCCAGGCGGACCGCGGTGCGGAGGATGTCGTGGTCGTCGGGCAGGGCGATCCGCATCCGCCCGTGGCGGCGGAGCTGCCGCCAGACCGCCACGACGCCCGCGTCATCGGGCTGGAGGTGCGCGACGCGGCCCCCCGGCTGGACCAGGACCACGCGGACTCCCTCGGCGACCAGGTCGGCGACCAGCGCATCGACCGGCTCGGCGTGCGGCGCGACGTCCGCCGGCGACCCGGCCGCGCGCGCGATCACGAGCGTCCGACCTGTGAACTGCTCGAGGTAGAAGCGGCGTTCCCGGGCCGGGACGCCCGGCGACGCGGGACCGGTGGGGACGGCGGACGGCATCGGGCGACGACGATAGCCGGTGCACCCCGTGCGCCGGATCGTAGGGATCCATACCATCTGGGTGCGTCGGTGCCGAGCAGGCGGCCCCGCACGAGCAGAGGAGCGCAGATGCCGTCGCCCACCCCCGATGCGGTGATCCAGACCGTCGAGCTGGGACGCCCGTGGCAGACCGTCGACCCGTTCCTGTTCTGCGTCCACCACGACGACGACTACCCCGAAGGGGACGACGAGCTCGGCCCCTGCGCGCCGCTGACCGGCCGCGCGATCGGCCAGGACTTCTCCGCGCGCGACGGCTGGTCGATGTACCACGGGTCGCTGGTGCCGGGCTTCCCCCAGCACCCCCACCGCGGGTTCGAGACCATCTCGTTCATGCGGCGCGGCTGGATGGACCACTCCGACTCCCTCGGCGCCGCCGCCCGGTTCGGCCGCGGCGACGTCCAGTGGATGACCGCCGGGTCCGGCATCGTCCACGCGGAGATGTTCCCGCTGCTGCACCGCGACCGCCACAACGAGACCGAGCTCTTCCAGATCTGGATCAACCTGCCGTCCACCGACAAGATGGTCCCGCCGCACTTCTCGATGCTGTGGGACCACCAGATCCCCAAGCACACCCTCCTCGACGACGCCGGCCGTCCGGTCCAGGTCACCGTCGTCGCGGGCGAGGCGGTGGAGGGGCACCGGGCGCCCGCCCCTCCCCCGCACTCCTACGCCTCGCGGTCGGACTCCGACGTGCAGATCTGGCACCTGGCCCTGTCCGAGCGGGCGTCGTGGACCATGCCGACGGCCCGTCACCCCGAATCGGTCCGGGTGGTCTACGTGTTCGGCGACGGGGCGGTCCGCATCGGTGGCACCGAGGTGACCGCGGGCCGCGCCGCGGTGGTCCGCTGCGACGTGCCCGTGACGATCGCCGACGACGCCCCCGGCGGCGCGGGAGCCGAGGCGCTCGTGCTGCAGGGGCGGCCGATCGGCGAGCCGGTCGCGCAGTACGGCCCGTTCGTCATGAACACGAAGGCGGAGATCGCCAGGGCCTACGAGGACTACCGGTCGACCTGGTTCGGTGGCTGGCCGTGGCCCGTCGACGACCCCAACCACGGCCCCGAGCTGCGCCGCTTCGCCCGGCACGCGGACGGACGCGTCGAGGAGCTCGCCGGGGCCTGACCGGTCGGGTCCGGCCCAACCGTCAGGCGGCGTCCTCCTCGCCGGTCCCGCCACCCGTGTCGGGATCGGGGTCCGCCGGGGTGTCCGGATCGGGGTCCGGGTCCGCGCCCCCCGGGCCGCCGTCGGGATCGGGGTCGGGGTCGGCCCCGCCGGGGCCGGGCGGGTCCCCCGGCGGGCCACCCGGGCCACCGGGGTCGGCCGGTGGCGGGGGCGCGATCGGCCGGGAGAACGGCTGGGGCGTCGGCGGCGGGGCGTCGGGACGGCCGAACGGCGCGTCGACGACCGGTGGGGCGCCGACGTCCGGACGGTCCACCACGTCCGGCGGGCCTGCCGGGTCGTCGGGGGCCGGGTCGTCCGCGCCGTCGTCGTCGCCGTCGTCCGCGTCGTCAGGTCCGTCCGCCGGGGGTGGGGGGTCGGCGGGCGGCGTAACCGGTGTCACCGGGCCGCCGCCGACGGCAGTGACCGGACCGGGTGCCGGTGCGCTGGGAGACGGCGTGGGTGCGGGGGCCGGCTGATCCGGCTGGGGCGCGATGGGTGGGGCCTCGTCATCCGCAGGGTCGGGCTCCCCGCGGTCGGCGTCGTCCACCCCAGGTGCGGCGTCGGCCGTGGCCTCGGCCTCCTGGCCGACGGGGTCCTGGGCCGGGGCGTCCGGGTCAGCCGGGTCGGGGTCAGCCGGGTCGGGGTCAGCCGGCTCGGGGTCAGCAGTGCCCGGGTCGCCGGCGACGGGGGCTCCGGCGGCCTCGTCGACTGCCGCCACCTCCTCGACCTGGTCGACCGCTGCGGGCTGCTCGACGACCTGCTCGGCCCCCGACGGTGGGGTCAGCACGCCCCCGACCGCCGCCAGGGCGACCAGCCCTGCGGTCGCGGTGCCGTTGGCGAGGGCCGGCGAGGGGCGGAGGAACATGAGCGACCCCGCCGCCGCGGCGGGACCGGCGATCGCCACGATGCGGCGGACCGACAGGCCGAGGAAGGCGCGGACCACGGCGGGATCGAACTGGGACCCGGCGTTCGCCAGCAGCTCGGCCCGGGCGTCCGTCACCGACATGCGGGTCCGGTAGCTGCGCGGCCCGGTCATCACCTCGAAGGCGTCCACGACCGAGACGATCCGCGCGCTGCGCCCGATCTCCTCGCCCGCCAGCCCCGCCGGGTAGCCGCCGCCGTCGAAGCGCTCGTGGTGCTGGCCGATCGCGTCGGCGTGGGGACCGAGCCAGTCGAGCAGCGGTGCGCACAGCGCCATGCCGCGGCTGGGGTGCTGGCGGATCCGCGCCCACTCCTCGTCGTCGAGCGGGCCGTCCTTCTGCAGGACGTCGGCTGCCACCTCGAGCTTGCCGATGTCGTGGAGCAGCGACGCCCAGCGCAACCGGTCCTGGTCGCCCTCGGACAGGCCGAGCTCGTGGGTGAGGAGGTCGGTGTACATGCGGACCCGCTCGGCGTGGCCGCGCGTCTCCGGGTCGTGCGCCTGCAGCAGGCTGATGAACGCCAGCATGGCGCTCATCGCCTCGACGTCGCCCTGCTCGGCCCGCTCCCGGGCCTCCTCGATCCGCTCGATCAGCTGCGTCCGGCTCGGGGTGCGCGCGGCGATGCGCCACCGGGCGGGCGGCGAGCCGGGGAACAGCAGCGACGCGGACAAGAGCGACCGGAGCGGCGCGAGGCGCCGGGCGAGCACCTCGACGACGCCGGCACCGACGACCGAGGCGAGCAGCACCGCCGACCACCAGGCGATGACCCGCCACAGCCCCTCCACCGGCGGCAGCAGGGTGGCCACCACCCACGCGGTGGCGAACCCGCCGATGACCGGCCCGAGCACCATGACGGCGCGGACGGTCCAGGCGGCGACCGGTCGCGCCACCCACCGTCCTGCTCCCGCCGGCTCCTGGGCCATCTGCGTGACATTGTGCCCCACCGTGTCACCGCGCACACCGCGCGTGAGGGGTGGGTCCGCGCTACACGTCGCCCGCGCTGCGCCTCATGCGGGTCAGGAGGTCCACGAGGCTGCGGGTGTCCTCAGCGGAGAGGCCGGGCGCGGCGAACACCTGCTCGTTGAGGAGCGCGGTCGCCGCCTTCGCCGCGGCTCGACCGTCCTCGGTCAACCGCGCCAGCTTCGCCCGGCGGTCGGTGGGGTGATCCTCGCGGGCGACGAACCCCTGGCGCTCCAACCGGTCGATCGCCGAGGTCACCGACGTCGGGTGCACCTGCAGGCGCCGGCCGATGGCGGCGAGCGGCAGCGCGCCGGTCCGGCTGAACGTCAGCAGCTGCAGGATCTCGTAGCGGGCGAAGGTCAGGTCGAGGGGGCGGAGCAGCTCGTCGATCCGCTGCTGGAAGAGCGCCTGGACGCGGGTGATCGACGTGACGGCCGCCATCCCGTCCGCCACATCACCCCAGCCGTGGTCGACCCACTGGCGGTGGGCCTCGGCGATCGGATCCAGGTCGGCGGTCACCTCAGACGTTCCGGCGGTACTGGCCGCCGACCTCGAAGAACGCGTCGGTGATCTGGCCGAGCGAGCAGTGGCGGACCGCCTCCATCAGCGCGGCGAAGGTGTTGCCACCTGATGTGGCGGCCTCCTGCAGGTCGGTCAGCGCCTGCTCCGTCCGGCTGCGGTTCGATTCGGCGAAGGCGGTGACGCGCTCGAGCTGGGACCGCTTCTCGTCCTCCGTCGCACGGGCCAGCTCGACGGTCGGCAGGTCCTCGGACTCGCCCTCCGGCGGCAGGAACGTGTTGACGCCGACGATCGGCAGCGACCCGTCGTGCTTGCGGCTCTCGTACAGCATCGACTCGTCCTGGATCTTGCCGCGCTGGTAGCCGGTCTCCATGGCCCCCAGCACGCCGCCGCGGTTGGCGATCCGGTCGAACTCCGCCAGCACCGCCTCCTCCACCAGATCGGTCAGCTCGTCGACGACGTAGCTGCCCTGGAGGGGGTTCTCGTTCTTCGCGAGCCCCCACTCGGAGTCGATGATCATCTGGATCGCCAGGGCACGGCGGACCGATTCGGCGGTCGGGGTGGTGACGGCTTCGTCGTAGGCGTTGGTGTGCAGGCTGTTGGTGTTGTCGTAGATCGCGCACAGCGCCTGGAGCGTCGTGCGGATGTCGTTGAAGTGCATCTCCTGGGCGTGCAGCGACCGGCCCGACGTCTGGATGTGGTACTTCAGCTTCTGCGACCTGTCGTTCGCGCCGTAGCGCTCCCGCATCGCCACGGCCCAGATCCTCCGGGCGACCCGCCCGAGGACGGTGTACTCGGCGTCCATGCCGTTCGAGAAGAAGAACGACAGGTTCGGCGCGAAGTCGTCGATGTCCATCCCGCGGGCCAGGTAGGCCTCGACGTAGGTGAAGCCGTTGGCCAGCGTGAACGCCAGCTGGCTGATGGGGTTCGCCCCCGCCTCGGCGATGTGGTAGCCGCTGATCGACACCGAGTAGAAGTTGCGGACGTCGTGGTCGATGAACCACTCCTGGATGTCGGCCATGCACCGGAGCGCGAACTCGGTGGAGAAGATGCAGGTGTTCTGGCCCTGGTCCTCCTTCAATATGTCGGCCTGCACCGTGCCGCGGACGGTGCTGAAGGTGTGGGCCCGGATGTCGTCCAGCTCCGATCCGTCGGGCTCCCGCCCCTCCCGCTCGACGAACCGGTCGATCTGCTGGTCCACGGCGGTGTTGAGGAACATCGCGAGGATCGTGGGGGCGGGTCCGTTGATGGTCATCGACACCGACGTCGTCGGATCGCACAGGTCGAACCCGTCGTACAGGGCCTTCATGTCGTCGAGGGTGGCGATGCTCACCCCGGACGTGCCCACCTTGCCGTAGACGTCGGGACGTTCTGACGGGTCCCGCCCGTAGAGCGTCACCGAATCGAACGCCGTCGAGAGGCGCGTCGCCGGCTGCCCCTCGGCCAGCAGGTGGAACCGGCGGTTGGTGCGGAACGGATCGCCCTCGCCGGCGAACATGCGGGCGGGCGCCTCGCCGTCCCGCTTGAGCGGGAACACCCCGGCGGTGAAGGGGAACCGACCGGGGAGGTTCTCCGAGCGGAGGAACCGGACCAGGTCCCGGTGGCTGTCGGTGCGGGGCAGCGCGACGCGGCGGACCTTCGACCCGCTGAGCGTCTCCCGGGTGGCGGCGGCGGTGATCGTCCGACCGCGGACCTCGAAGCTGATCTCGTCGCCGGAGTACCGCTCCACGGTGTCCGGCCAGTCCTCGAGGAGGCGGCGGGTCTCCTCGTGCAGGCCGTCCGCCAGGTCGTCGGCGAGCGAATCCACGGTGTCCGCCGCCTCTCCGGCCTCGAGCATCCGCGCGGTGGTCCGGACGGCTTGCAGCTGGCCGGCGAGGTCGGCCTGGTCGAGGGTCTCGGCGTGGTAGTCGCGGACCGTCCGGGCGATCTCGGCGAGGTAGCGCTCGCGCTCGGCGGGGATCAGCGACGTGAGGCCCGAGGAGGCGCGCACGTCGACGCGGGGCAGGGCCCCGCCGCCGTCGGCCAGACCCTTCGGGACCAGCGCCTCGCGGAGGTGCTGGTAGAGGGCCGTCACACCGTCGTCGTCGAAGCGGGCGGCGGACGTGCCGAAGACGGGCATCTCCTGCCACGGCGTGCCGAACGCCTCGCGGTTGCGGACCATCTGGCGGGCGACGTCGCGCATCGCGTCCTCCGC
Organism: Euzebya sp.; assembly: GCF_964222135.1. Taxonomy (NCBI): domain Bacteria; kingdom Bacillati; phylum Actinomycetota; class Nitriliruptoria; order Euzebyales; family Euzebyaceae; genus Euzebya; species Euzebya sp. Next base: position 55,584 of record NZ_CAXQBR010000004.1, on the reverse strand, counting down.
GCCGCGCCGCTCGAACTTGTTGATGGCCACGACGTCGGCGAAGTCCAGCATGTCGATCTTCTCGAGCTGGCTGGCCGCACCGAACTCCGGCGTCATCACGTAGACGTTGACGTCTGCGTGGTCGATGATCGCCGCGTCGCCCTGGCCGATCCCGGGGGTCTCGATGATCACCAGGTCGTACCCGGCGGCCTTGACCGCGGTGACGATGCCGTCCAGGTCCTCGGGGACCTCCGCGCCCGGCTCCCGGGTGGCGAGGGACCGGAAGAACACCCGGCCCGGCTCGATCGAGTTGGCGCGGATCCGGTCGCCGAGCAGCGCGCCACCGCGGCGGCGCGTCGGGTCGATCGCCAGCACGGCGATGCGCAGCTTGTCCTCGTAGTCGCGGCGGAAGCGGCGCACGATCTCGTCGGTCAGCGACGACTTCCCCGCCCCACCGGTCCCGGTGAGCCCGAGGACCGGCACGTCCCGGCCGGGAGCGGCGAGCCAATCGGGGCGCCGGCCGGACTGGATCCGCGTGATGGTGCGGGCCAGCGCCACCTCGTCGCCGGACATCAGCGCATCGGCGTCCGGGCCGTCGCCGTCGGCGAGGGACACGTCGCACTCGCGGATGATCGTGTTGATCATTCCCGGCAGCCCGAGCGTCTGGCCGTCCTCGGGGCTGAAGATCCTGGCGCCGCGCTCGGCGAGCAGCGCGATCTCCTCGCGGACGATCACGCCGCCGCCGCCGCCGAAGACCTTGACATGCCCGACGCCGCGCTCGCGGAGGGACTCGGCGAGGTAGCTGAAGTACTCGACGTGACCGCCCTGGTAGCTCGAGATGGCGACGCCCTGGACGTCTTCCTGCACCGCTGCGGTGACCACCTCGGCGACCGACCGGTCGTGGCCGAGGTGGATGACCTCGGCCCCCTGGCTCTGCAGCAGGCGCCGCATGATGTTGATCGCGGCGTCGTGGCCGTCGAACAGGCTGGCGGCGGTGACGATCCGCACCGGGTTCGCCGGGACGTGCAGGTCCGACTTCTCGACCACGAGCAGCTCCTAGGACATCAAATAGTAGGAAGTCCTATGATCTGTGTCCCGGTGTGGTCTGTCAACCGCACCGCTGCCTACGGGCTGGTGACCTTCAACCCCACGACGCACCCGACGATGCCGGCCAGCAGGAGCAGCCGGACGGCGGAGAGCGCCTCCTGGCCCGTGGCCAGCGCGTAGACGGTCGTGAGCACCGCGCCGGTGCCGACCCACACGGTGTAGGCGGTCGCGAGCGGCAGGCCGCGCATCGCGTAGGCCAGTCCGCCCATGCTGGCCGTCAGGGCGACCAGGAAGACCACGGAGGGGGCGAGGCGGGTGAACCCCTCGGCGCGCGAGAGGGCGGCGGCCCACACGGCTTCGAGCACGCCGGAGGCGATCAGGACGATCCAGTGCACGGTGAACTCCCTGACGCCGTCTTGTCGCGGTCCGGGTACGGCGCTGCTCGTCCGGGGGTCCCAGCTCCGGACCCGCTGCCAGCCTGCCACGCCGGTGGGGTGCGTCAGGCCTGGCGGGCGATGCGGGCCATCAGGCTCCGGGCGGCCGCGACGACCGCGCTGCGGTCGTGGGTGAGGACGAACTCGAAGCGGCGGCGGCTGTCGTCACCGCGGTCGCCCAGGTCGCGGCTGATCAGGGCGGCGGAGTAGTGCGGGCCGATGCAGATGACGGTCCACTCCCGGGCGAGCGGGTCGTCGGAGCTGAGCGGCACCCCGACGGTGGCGCCGCCCGGTCGGGTCGGGACCCCGACGCCGAAGATGCCGGTCAGGGCGCAGGCGGCCGCATGGCGGGCGTACCGGGCGCGGGTGCGGATCGTGAAGTTCCGGACGTGCTGGAACGTCGACAGCAGGATGTAGCGGTGGTCGGACAGGTCGGACTGGCCCTCGATGAACTTCGACAGGCCGAGCAGCGTCGACTTGGTGGCGATCCGCACGTCCGACCGGCCCGCGGCGACCAGGTCGAACGGGGTGGAGGGCTGCTGGGCGGTCGGGGCGACGATGAGCGGGACGGTGCCGGTGGGGCGGGGCACCTCGGTCGGGAGGACGTCTGGCCGACCGAAGAGCCACCCCTGGCCGAGGGTGGCGCCCAGGGTGAGGGCGCGCTCCAGGTGCGCTTCGGTCTCGACACCCATGGCCACGATCTCGCCGCCGTTGAGCTCGACGTGCTCGGCGACGGCCGCGACGACCCGGCCGATGTCGCGGGTCGACTTCCGCTGGATCAGGCCGAGGTCGAGCTTGATCACGTCGGGCCGCACGAACGGCAGCAGCGCCAGGGCGGCGGCGTTGTCGGTGCCGACGTGATCGAGGGCGACCCCCCAGTAGCGCTCGCGGTAGCTCTCGACGGCGGCGAGCAGCCCGGCGGGGTCCTCGAGCAGGGTGCGCTCGACGAACTCCCAGACGAGCCGCAGCCGGTTCCCCGCGCGCTCGATGACCGCGTCGTCGCGCAGGCGGGTGGTGAGGGTCTTCGCCCGGATGTTCAGGAAGACGGTGTGGGTGGCGCCGAGCCCGGCCTCGCTGGCGCCGTCGATCGCCGCGGCGACAGCCGCTCGGCCGAGCTCCTCGGTCAGGCCCTCCGCCTCGGCGGCCTCCATGAGCGCGCGCGCCGACTCGAGCGGCGACCCCTCGGGTCCGCGCATGAGCGCCTCGTAGCCCACCACGGACCGGTCGTCCAGGCGCACGACGGGTTGGTACACCGCCCGGATCCTCCCCTTGGAGAGCAGCCTGGCGACGGTGACCGGCGCGGTGATCGCGTGGGGTGCCGTCTGCACCCCCTCCACATCGGCACGCCCACCTCGATCTTTACCCCCGGTCGGGCGTCACCCCCCGCCCAGGATCGCCGTCGCGGCCTCGAGCACCGCGTCGGACACCGCGGCCGTCCCGCCCGCGACGAGCACGCGGGCGACCTCGTCGGCGTGCGCGGCGCGGAACGCCGCGGCGGGTGCCTCCGGCGGCAGCGAGATCGGGTCGACGAGCAGCAGGACCCCGTCCGTGGCCGCGGCGGCGGCGCCGGCGACCAGGCCGTCGGGGAACGCCGCGCCGGTCGCGAGCCACACCGCCTCGGGCGTCGCGCCGCGGTCGAGGGCCTCCTCGGCCACCGCCCGGGCGGTCTCGAAGCGGGTCAGCCCCGCGATCCGGGTCGGCGAGACGCCGGCGGCGTCCCCGGCCGCATCGGCGACCGCCGGCGCGACGGCGACCTCGCCGCCGATGATCGTCACCGCCGCCCGGCCGGTGAGCGCCTCGGCGGTCACGTCCGGCAGGGCGTCGGCGGCGGTCAGCAGGATCGGCACGTCGGCGATTCCGCCCAGGGCGGAGGCGGCCAGGGCGTCGGGCCAGCCACGCGCCGGGTCGGCGTGGATCCCCTCGACGAGGAGCGCCTCGCCTGCGGGGTCGAACGCCTCGGCGATCGCCGCGGCGGTGTGGAACCGGGTGGGGCCGGCGACCCGCTCGACGGTGATGCCCCGCGCGGTCAGGTCGTCCGCCACCTCGCCGGACAGGGCCGCCTCGCCGCCGAGCAGGACCGCGGTGCCCGCGCCCAGCCGGTCGAGCTCGGAGGCGGTGGCCGCCGGCAGGACGTCGGGGTGGCTGAGCAGGAGCGGCGCCTCTTCGCGGACGGCGAGCGGCGCGCCGGCGAGGGCGTCGGCGTACACGTCGGCGCGGGCGATCACGACGGTGTCGGCGGACTCGTACGTCGCCTGTGACACCGCCACGGCCGTCTCGATCCGGTCGTCGCCGGCGAGGCGGGTCACCTCGGCGACACCCGTGGCGGCGATGGTCGAGGCGTTGCCGGCGTCGTCCCGGGCGACCACCGCGACGTGGGCGACGTCGGCGGGCACCGCCACGCCGGCCCCCGCATCACCTGCGGCGACGTCCGTGGCGACCACGTCGGCGGCCTGCCAGTCCGCGAAGGTGCGTATCGGCCGGTCGGCCGCGCGGACCTCGTAGGTGGCGGCCTCGCCCAACCGCCCGTCGTCGCCGGTCGGCGTCCACGTCACCGCCCCGTCCTCGAGCGACAGGTCGGTCACCCGCGCCGGCGGGGTGCAGTCGGTGCCGGCGTTGGCGGTGTGGCAGGCGTCGTGGGACTCGGTGGTCCAGTCGAGCTGCTCGGCCGGCGTGTCGGTGTCCCACATCAGCCGCCAGCCCTCGCGGGTGCCGACGGCGATCTCGACCAACCCGTCGCCGTCGGGGTCCCCGACGGCGGGGGTCCCGATGGTCCAGCCCCCGGTCAGCTTGGGGAACCCGGCGACCTCGGCACCCGAGGCGTCGTAGGCGCGCAGCAGGTACAGCCCCGAGGTGGCCAGCACCTCGGCGCCGGCCTCACCGTCGACGTCGGCGATCGCGGGGGCGCTCAGCAGCTGGTAGTCGTCGATCGCCGCGGGGAACCCGGGGCGGTAGGGGGCGGCGTCCATCGACCAGGCCTGGACCAGGTGCTCGTACGGCAGGTTCTGGCCGGTGAGGACCAGGTTGACCGCCTGGGTCGCCCCGACCCCTCCCTTGACGATGTCGTGCCCGCCGTCGCCGTCGAGGTCGCCGATCGAGGGGTACTCGACCAGGTTCAGCGTCACCGGAAGGGTCGCGCCCTCCGGGCGCGCAGGCGGTACCGCCGATGCGGGCAGCTCGTCTGAGTAGCTGCGGATCACCGAGCCGTCGCCGTCGTACAGCGACAGGTCCCCGGCGGTCACCGAGTAGGCGATCTCGTCGTCGCCGTCGCCGTCGACGTCGGCCAGTGCGGGGACGTGCTGCGGGCCGACGAGCGGGAGGATGTCTGGCAGGATCGCGTTGACGGCGACGGGCCAGCCGTCGGCGAACGTGCCGTCGTCCTCGACGACGTACAGCCGCGTGGAGCCGCCCGCCAGTCCGGCGACCAGGTTGGTCACCAGCCCGGTGACGGCCTCCTCGATCCCCCCGGGGGCGCCGGTGGTGGCGCCGTAGACCTCTGAGGACCCGGACACGATCTCGAGGTCGCCATCGCCGTCGACGTCGCCGACGGCGGGCGTGGCGATCAGCTCGCCGCCGGAGAACTCGGGCTCGTCCGGGTCCGCCAGCCGCACCGGGAAGCCGTCCCGCGGGGTGCCGTCGGCCTGCCACGCGTAGAGGTGCCCGTCGAGGGCGGCCGCGACGACCTCGCGGGCGCCGTCGCCGTCGAGGTCGGCGATGGTCGGGGCGGCGAGGAAGCCGCGCTTGCGGTGGTCCGCCTCGGTCGGGTCGGCCGACAGGTCGGGATCCACCGACACCGGGAAGCCGTCGAGCACCCGCCCGCGGGCATCGATGGCGTACAGCCGCCCATCCCAGGTCGTCGCGACGATGTCGGGTGACAGGTCACCGTCCAGGTCCGCGACAGCCGGGGTGCGCCAGCCGCTCGTCACGGCGGGCACCGCGCCGCTCGCGAAGGCCGGGACCTCGGGGTGGTGGTAGAACGCCGGTGGCAGCTGGAACGGCCGACCGCCGTTGAACCGCGCGTGCGGCTGGCCGGTGTGGCTCGTGACCGTCAGCCAGCCCGAGGAGTCGGCGTCGATGACCTCCTGGGTGCCGTCGCCGTCGAGGTCGGCGAACACGAGCGACGTCTCGCCGCCGGTGTCGGTGAACCGCGGCCACCCCTCGTGGGTCGAGGGGTCGTGGTGGGCGAAGTAGGCCTTGCGGTCCTCACCGCGGTTGCCGTCGGCATCCGTGGCGACCAGCCGCACGGTGAACAGGCGGTCGGTGGGGCTGGCCGGCGGGGTGCCGTCGGCCGACCCCGGCGTCGCGGCGGCGACGTCGGCCATGTCGATGGTGCCGAGGACCCCGTCGTGGGCGGCATCGCCGTCCAGGGTGGCGACGGTGGTGAAGTCCCCCTCCGCCGGCTCGTTGCCGGGCGCCCACTGCAGCTCGGCGGTCCAGCCGTCGGCTCGGTCCGCGGCGACGTGCCCGGCGACCTCGAGGGTCGGGGTCGCGACCGGGTCGACGAGGGTCCACCACGCCGGGTCGTCGATCCACGCCTCGGGCGGGACCTGGCCCGCCGCGACGCGGGCGACGGCGGCGGCGAGGTCGGCGCGGCCGTAGCCGAAGTGGACGTCGAACCCCTCCTGAGCCGGATCGGCGGTCCCGATGCCGAGGGTGTTCGCCGCCAGCACGTCCTCGGCCGTCATCGTGAGCAGCTGCTTGACCTCGTCGGAGGTCAGCGGCTCGCCGAAGACCTCGATCGCCCTCGAGTGCAGCAGGCCCGCCGCGCCGCCGGCCTGCCCGGTGGCCTCGGACCCGGTGACGGCCATGAAGCACACCGCCGCGTGCTCGCCGTGCTGGGTCAGGTTCGACTGGCGGAAGAACGTCGTGGGCGGGACCTGGGAGTCGATGACCCCCAGCCCGTCGACGATCGGCTGCAGACCGGGGATCTCGGTGCCCAGCCCGACGGTGTCGGGGACGCACCCGTTGATGAAGATGCTCTCGCGGTAGTTCGTCGGGTAGTTGTGGTTGGAGGTGTTGAGGTCGCTCGAGACGTGCATCAGCGCCATCCCGCGGTCCGCGGCGTAGCTGGCCGCCTCGCGGGCGGACGCGGAGTTGGTCAGCACGCCGTTGGCGACGACCTGGACGAGGGCGTCGTTGTCGGCGGCGTAGACCGTCGCCGCGGCGTAGTTGTCGCCGGGGACGACGAAGGAGTCCCACTCGCGCAGCATCATCACCCGGCACTCGGGGCAGACTCCGGCGCTGGCGATGCCGTCGTCGGTCTGCTCGGCCGCCTCCCGCGCCCGGCCGGTCCCGTGCCCGCCCGCGGCTGAGTAGGACGAGTCGTCGGAGGGGTCGTTGTCGTCGTCGAAGAAGTCCCAGCCGGCGATGTCGTCGACGTAGCCGTTGGCGTCGTCGTCGACGCCGTCGCTGAACGCGCGGATGAGGTCCTGGCCGTCGAGCAGGCCGTTGTCGTTGGCATCCGCGACCCGGCTGTCGTCCGCCCAGTCGTCGACGGTCACCACGCCGTCGCCGTCGGCGTCGTGGGTACCGCTGCCCTGGGGCCGGGGCAGCTCGGCCGCGTTGAGCCAGATCTTGGTGCGGATCCGCTCGTCGCCCCAGCGGACGCCGGTGTCGAGGATCGCGATGGTCACGAGGGGGTCCCCGGTCGTGGTCTTCCAGGCAAGGTCCGCCGACACGCCGGACACCATCGGCTGGCCGGCATCCGGGCCGGTGCGGTAGCGCGCGGTCAGCTGCGTCGAGGCCGGCGCGAAGCCGAACAGCCCGTACTGCTCGTCGTAGATCGACGGGCAGGGGTCGACGTCATCCTCGTCGTCCGGCTCGGAGCAGTCGAACTCCGGGTCGTCGGGCGTGCCAACCCGCGGGTCGGGGTCGTCCGAGGGGAACCGTCCACCCCCCTGCGCGGTGGCGGGGAGCACCCCGGCGACGAGCAGGACGAGCAGGACGAGGGAGAGCTGACTGCGGTGGCTCATGCCCCAGTATGCACAGCTCCTCCAGTCCGGTCCGCCTCGGGGCGCCGACCGGGCACGCATGCGCCGGCGGCGGGCGCGGTAGAACCGGTTGGGACACCTGCCTGTGAAGGAGTGCCACCGTCGTGACCGCCATCGAGACCACCCCGCAGTGGGCGGTAGTCGCCGCCCACCACGCCCAGCTCGCCGACATCCACCTGCGCGAGCTGTTCGGGGACCCCGACCGGGCCGAGGACCTGACCGTCACCGCCGGCGACCTGGTGCTGGACCTGTCGAAGCACCGGGCGACCGCCGAGACCCTCGACGTGCTGGTCGAGCTGGCGGACGCCGCCGGCGTGGAGGACCGGATCCGCGCGATGCTCGCCGGGGAGCCGATCAACACCACCGAAGGCCGCGCTGTGCTGCACACCGCCCTGCGGGCTCCGCGGGACGCGTCGATCACGGTCGACGGCGAGGACGTGGTCCCGGGCGTCCACGAGGTCCTCGACCGCATGGCCGCCTTCGCCGACCGGGTGCGGTCGGGCGAGTGGACCGGTCACACCGGCGAGGCGATCCGCACGATCGTCAACATCGGCATCGGCGGCTCCGACCTCGGCCCGGCGATGGCGTACCGGGCGCTGGCCGCCCACCGCCAGGACGGTCTCGAGTGCCGCTACGTCTCGAACGTGGACGGGGCGGACCTGGCCCGGACCCTCGCCGACCTGGACCCCGCGACCACGCTGTTCGTGGTCGCGTCGAAGACGTTCACCACGATCGAGACCCTCACGAACGCCCGGTCCGCCCGCGGCTGGTTGGTGGACGCGCTCGGATCGGACGACGCGGTCGCGTCGCACTTCGTCGCCCTGTCTACGAACGCCGAGGGGGTCCGCGACTTCGGGATCGACCCCGACAACATGTTCGGGTTCTGGGACTGGGTCGGCGGGCGGTACTCGGTCGGGTCGGCGATCGGCCTGTCGCTGATGATCGCGATCGGCCCCGACGCGTTCCGCGAGTTCCTCGCGGGGTTCCGGACGATCGACGAGCACCTGCGGGACACCCCGCTGCGCGAGAGCGCCCCGGTGCTGATGGCCCTGCTCGGGATCTGGTACCGCAACTTCTTCGACCTCCCCACCCACGCGGTGCTGCCGTACAGCCACGACCTGGCGCGCTTCCCGGCGTACCTGCAGCAGCTCGACATGGAGTCGAACGGCAAGCACGTCCGCCTCGACGGCACCCGGGTGGGGATCGAGACCGGCCCGATCGTGTGGGGCGAGCCGGGCACCAACGGCCAGCACGCCTTCTACCAGCTGATCCACCAGGGGACGACGACCGTGCCGTGCGACCTGATCGGCTTCCTGCGCCCCGGCTACGACCTGCCCGACGCCCAGGTCCACCACGACCAGCTGATCGCGAACCTGTTCGCCCAGGGCGAGGCGCTGGCGTTCGGCAAGACCGCCGAGGAGGTCACGGCGGAGGGCGTCGAGGCGGGCCTCGTCCCCCACCGGACCTTCGAGGGGAACGTGCCGACGACCACGATCCTCGCGCCGGAGCTCACCCCGTCGGTCCTCGGCCAGCTCATCGCGCTGTACGAGCACAAGGTGTTCGTGCAGGGCGCGATCTGGGGGGTCAACAGCTTCGACCAGTGGGGCGTCGAGCTCGGCAAGGTCCTGGCCAAGGCCATCACCCCGGAGCTGGCCGACCCCTCGGCCGACCTCGACCACGACCCCTCGACCAACGCCCTGATCCAGCGCTACCGCGACGCCCGGGGAGCGTGAGGTGGAGGGGGACGCCCGGGGGCGGCCAGGGTTCGCCCGGGCGGTGATCGACCGCCTCGAGCCGGTCTTCGCCCCGCAGGGGTTCCCGGTCCAGCGGTCTAACGCCGACGACCGCTCGGTGCTGTTCCACTGCGACGGACCGCTGGTGGGCGTGGTCCGGCGCCGCTGCCCGACGTGGTTCGGTGACGTGGCGGCGCGCAGCGGCGACGATCCCGGCCTCTGCCTCGACCTGTGGGTGCAGGTCGGCGACGACGGGTGGTACGCGGACCTCGAAGGGGTGCAGGACGGCGAGCTGGCCGCGGCCGTCGGCGTGGGCGCGGTGGCGCGGCTGCAGGCGCTGCGCACCGGCGGGCTGCACCCGTGGCTGGACCAGGTCGCGGTCGTCTACGGCGGCTTTCTCGACGCCCAGGTCGAGCACCCGGAGGTCACCGTCGACCGGCCGTGACCGCGCCCAACTGCACGGTCTCACGTTCCCCTCGCCGCCGAACCGCACATCGTCCGGCCCCCTCCCGGACGACGTGCAGATGGCTCGGCGCCGCCACCGGACGACGTGCAGATGGTCCCGCCGACGCCGGCGCCCCCGCCCCTCCAACCGGTGGAGGGGAGGGCCGCTACGTCGGCAGCGTGATCGGGGCGCCGTCCAGGCTGGTGGTGTTCTTCTGCTGCCAGTAGGCGGCGAGGCCGTCGGCGCCCTTGGCCTCCGCCCAGCGGTCGAGGTCGTCGCGGTCGCCGACGTGGTCGAAGTAGGGCACGGCCATGCCGCAGGAGGTCTGGACCAGGTCGATGGCGCAGTCGACGATCTGGCGGGTGCCCGGCCGCTCGTCGAAGTGGCCGATGAGGTCGTCCCACCCCTCGTCGTGGCGGTGCAGGACCCGCCCGGTGCCGTACGCCCGCAGGATGCGCGGGTGCCCCTCGAAGGCGCACCACATCAGCGTGATCCGGGGCGCGACGGCGAGGTGGGCGGCGGTCTCGTTGCCGCTGCCGGTGACCTGCAGCCAGGCGATCCGGTTCGGTCCGAGGACCCGGAGGGTGTCCATGCCCTTCGGGGAGGTGTTGACCCGGCCCTCCGGCGCGGCCGTGGCCACGAAGAAGATGTGCTGGTCGGCGATGAAGCGCTCGAACGCGGGGGTGATCTGGTCGTACCGCTTGCCCATCCGCGGAACGGTACCGGGGGACGGGATCAGCTCGTGAAGGTGTCGCACCGGTTCGGGTCGCCGGACTCGAAGCCGGTGCGGAACCAGCGGGTGCGCTGCTCGGCGGACCCGTGGGTCCACGTCTCGGGGTTGACGTCCGCGCCCGCGCCCGACTGGATCGTGTCGTCCCCGACCGCGGTGGCGGCGCCGAGGGCCTCCTCGAGGTCGCCCGGCTCGAGCAGGTCGGCGTCGAGGGCGGCGTACCCCCACACCCCGGCGAGGCAGTCGGCCTGCAGCTCGAGGGCCACCGACAGCTCGTTCGCGCCGTCGGGGTCGGCCTGCTGCTCGGCGCGGACCCGGTCGGAGATGCCGAGCTCGTTCTGGACGTGGTGGGCCACCTCGTGGGCGAGGACGTAGGCCTGCGCGAAGTCGCCCGGCGCGTCGAAGCGGTCGGCGAGCTGGCGGAAGAACGACTGGTCCAGGTAGATCTTCCGATCCGCGGGGCAGTAGAACGGCCCGGCCGTCGCGGACCCGTAGCCGCACCCGGCGGTGCCGGTGCCGCCCTCGTACAGCACGAGCACCGCCTCGTCGTAGCGCTGGCCGGACGCGGCGAACTGCTCGTCCCAGAACGCCTGGACGTCGTCGAGGACGAAGGACACGAACTCGTCCAGGTCGCTGGTGGCCTCGCCGCCGGTGGGGATGGACTCCCCCTGCCCCGCGGGTGCCGGCGCCTCCAGCTGGGACAGGACCCCGCCGAGGTCGACGTCACCGCCGCTCAGGAGGTTGACGAGCAGGAACGCGACCACGGCCACGATGCCGAGGCCCCCGCCACCGACCGCTGCGGCCCGGCCACGCCCCCGCCGGTCCTCGATGTTCGACGACAGGCGGCCACGACGCTGGAAGCGCATGGCTCGCACCCTCCCCCCGCGAGGCGCTCGTCGAACCGTGCCCTACAGCCCCAGGTCCTTCGCGATGATCGTCTTCATGATCTCCGTCGTCCCCCCGTAGATCGTGGTGATGCGGGCGTCGGCGTACGCCCTCGCGATGGGGTACTCGCGCATGTAGCCGTAGCCGCCGAACAGCTGCAGGCAGCGGTCGATCGTCCGCTTCTGCAGCTCGGTGCACCACCACTTGGCCCGGCTCGCGTCCGCCGCCGACAGCGACCCGGCGTTCAGCGCCAGCACGCAGGTGTCGGTGAAGACCTCGGCCATGGTGACCTCGGTGTCGCACTCGGCCAGCACGAACTTGGTGTGCTGGAAGTCCCCGATCGGCCGGCCGAACGCGGTCCGCTCCTTCACGTAGGCGAGCGCCCAGTCGACGGCCGCCCGGGCCGCCGCGACGCCGCTGATCGCGATGGCCAGCCGCTCCTGGGGCAGGTTCGCGGTGAGGATGGTGAACCCCTCCCCCTCCTCCCCCAGCCGGTTCTCGATCGGCACCCGGACGTCGGAGAAGTGCAACTCGGCGGTGTCCTGGGCGTGCATGCCGATCTTATCGAGGTTGCGGCCCCGCTCGAACCCCTCCATCCCGCGCTCGACGACCACGAGCGACATCCCTGCGTGCCGCTTCGAGGGATCGGTCTTGACCGCCGTGACGACCAGGTCGGCGTTGATCCCGTTCGAGATGAACGTCTTCGACCCGTTGACCACGTAGTGGTCGCCGTCGCGCCGTGCCGTCGTGGCGACCGACGCCAGGTCCGACCCGGTCCCCGGTTCGGTCATCGCCACCGCGGTGATCGTCTCGCCGGTGCAGATGCCGGGCAGCCACCGCGCCTGCTGGTCCTCGGACGCCTGCTCGGTGAAGTACGGCAGGACGATGTCGTTGTGCAGGGACAGCGACAACCCCGCCGGGGCCACACCGGCGTAGTGGAACTCCTCGAGCAGCACCTGGTTGAAGCGGAAGTCGGCCATCCCCCCGCCGCCGAACCGCTCGGGGGCCTGCAGGGCCAGCATCCCGAGCGCCCCGGCGCCGGTGAACAGCTCGCGGGGCACGATCCCGGCGTCGTCCCAGTCGTCGTGGGACGGGACCACCCGGTCGGCGACGAAGCCCCGCACGGTGTCGCGGAACAGGTCGTGCTCCTCGGTGAACAGGCTGCGCTGCATCGCGGTCCTCCGGTCTGGTCGGATGCGGGCACAGCATGCCAGCCGTGCGATCATCGTCGGCTGGCGCCCGCCCGGGCGTCGGGACAGAGGGGAGCGCGGTGGCTGCTGGTCGTTCGTCGTTCACCCCGCGCGACGCGGGGTTGCTGGTGCTGCTGGCGCTGCTGTGGGGCAACTCGTTCCTCTTCATCAAGACCGCGGTGGAGGAGATCCCGCCCGGCTGGGTCGTCGCGGGCCGGCTGAGCATCGGTGGCGCCCTGCTCGTGGTGATCGTCGTGCTGCGCGGGCTGCGCATCCCCGCCGGACGGCGGACCCTCGCAGCGCTGGCGCTGATCGGGGTGGCGGGCACCGCCGCCGGCTGGTTCGGGCAGGCGTGGGCGCAGCAGTCCCTCGACTCCGGGCTGGTCGCCGTGCTGAACGCCACCACGCCGGCGGCGACGCTCGTCCTCGCCGTGTTGACCGGCATCGAGCGCCTCTACGCCGCACGGGTCGTGGGCCTGCTGGTGGCCGCCGTCGGCTCGATCGTGATCATCGGCGGGGAGGTCTCGGCCGGCGGGCCGCTGCTCGCCCTGGTCATCGCCGCGGTCGCGCCGTTCGCCTACGGGCTCGGCAGCGTGATCACCCGGAAGGAGATCTCCGGTCGGGTCAAGACGCTGCCCGCGGTCGGCACCCAGCTGGTCGCGGGTGCGGTGGTGATGACGGTGCTGTCGCTGGCGCTGGAGGGGCCGCCGCCCGCGCCGCTCGACCTCTCGCTGTGGCCCGCCCTGGCCCTGTTCGCGCTCGGGCTGCTCGGGACCGGTGTCGCGTTCATCATCTACTTCACGCTGATCGGCAGCGTCGGGGCGACGAACGCGTCGATGGTCACCTACCTGGTCCCGATCGTCGGGCTCATCGCCGGCGCGCTGGTGCGCGGCGAGCGGTTCGGCCCCAACGTCTTCGCCGGCGCAGCCATCCTGGTCGTCGGGGTCTACCTGGCCCAGCGCCGACCGGCCGAGGTCGTCTCGGCGTCGGAGGAGACGGCCGTTGAGGACGAGCTGGGCGTCCCTCCCCCGGTCTAGATCCACTACGGTGCCGCCATGGACCTGACCCGCCTGCGCTACGAGCTGGCCGACGGGGTGGCGCACGTCACCTTCAACCGGCCCGACCGCCACAACGCCCTCGACCTCGACCAGGGCCGCGAGCTCGAGGCGGTCTCCGCCGAGATCGCCCACGACCCGGCCGTCCGCGCCGTGCTGATCGACGCCGAGGGGCCGACGTTCCACGTCGGCGGCGACCTGAAGTACTTCGCGGGCGCAGCAGAGGAGGGTGCCGAGGCGATGGGTCGGGCGCTGCGGACCCTGACCGCCTACGCGCACGCGGCCGCCGAGCGGCTGTCCCGCGGACCCGCCCCGGTCGTCATCGCCGTGCAGGGCATGGCCGCCGGCGGCGGCATGAGCATCATGCTCGGCGGTGACCTGGTCATCGCGGCCGAGTCCGCCGCGTTCACGATGGCCTACACCGCGGCCGGGCTGACGCCGGACATGTCGAGCTCCTGGTACCTGCCCCGCCTCGTCGGGCTGCGCCGCGCCCAGGAGCTCGTCTTCACCAACCGGCGGCTGAGCGCCACCGAGGCCCTCGAGTGGGGGCTCGTCACCGAGGTCGTGCCCGACGGGGAGCTGGCCGACCGCGCGATGGCCCTCGCCCAGCAGCTGGCGGCCGGCCCGACCCGGGCGTACGCCGGCGCGAAGGCGCTCCTGCGGACCGCCTACCACCAGCCGCTCGAGGCGCAGATGGCCGACGAGTCGGAGTCGATCGCGTCGCTGACCGCGACCGAGGACACCCGCGCGGGCGTGGCGGCGTTCGTCGCGAAGGAGCGCCCGACCTACGTGGGCCGGTAGTGACCACGCGAACCGCACCGCGCGTCGCCGTCATCGGCGCCGGGATCGTCGGCGCGTCCTGCGCCTACCACCTGGCATCCCGCGGTGCGGAGGTCACCGTCATCGAGCGGGAGGAGGGCGTGGCGATGGGCTCGACGGGCCGCAGCGCCGCCGGGTTCCGCACCCAGTTCGCCACGCCGCACAACGTCCGCCTGTCGCTCCTGGCCCTCGACTGGTACCGCGCCAACGACTCGGGCTACACCCCCCACGGCTACCTGTTCCTGGTCCCGCCGGAGCAGTGGGACGAGCGGCTCGACCAGGTGGCGATGCAGCGCGAGCAGGGCGCCTCGGTCGACGTGCTCGACGTCGAGGAGGCCCGGCGGATCGTCGACTTCGACCCCGAGGGCATCGCCGGGGCCACCTTCGGCCCCGAGGACGGGTTCGTCGACCCCGACCGGTCGACGCAGCTGCTGATGCAGCACGCGCGGGAGGAGGGGACGGTCTTCCACCGCCTCGAGACCGTGGTCGGCGCCGAGCCGCGGGGGGAGGGGTGGCGCCTCACCACGACGGAGGGGACCGTCGACGTCGACGTGGTCGTCAACGCCGCCGGGGCGTGGGCTCAGCAGGTCGCGGGCTACGCCGGCCTGGAGGTGCCCGTCGAGCCGTTCCGCAACGACGTGTTCGTCACCGCCCCCCGGTCGCGGGCGCGTCCCCTCCCCCTGACGATCGACGTGCCGTCCGGCGTGTACTTCCGCTCCGAGGGCGACCGCCTGCTGATCGGCCACCACGACCACGACGCCCCCACCGGGTTCCTCGAGGGCGTCAACTGGGACCACCTCGACCCCATCGTCGAGGCGCTGTCGGACCGCTACCCGTGGTTCGCCGACGAGGAGCTCGACGCGAAGGCCTCCTGGTGGGGCTACTACGAGGTGACGCCCGACTACAGCCCGGTGCTGGGCCGCGACCCCGCGGCGCCGACGTGGGTCAACGCCTGCGGGTTCAGCGGCCACGGGGTGATGCACGCACCCGGGTGCGGGCGGCTGATCGCCGAGGAGGTCCTCGACGGCCGGGCCCACACCCTCGACATCGCGCCGTTCCGCATCGAGCGCTTCCGGGGCCGGGACCTGACCGTCGAGACCGCCGTCATCTGACGGCGCGCCGTCATCTGACGGCCCGGTCGGCCTCCTCGGCCTCCTCCTCGGCGTGCGGGTGGGTGGCGTCGGTGCCGAGGCTCGGGTACTCGCCCTCGAGCAGCGTCTCGTGCCGCGAGGCGTACCGGCGGGCGTCGTAGTGCCCCTCGAGCAGGTCGAGCTCCTCGTCGAAGGCGCGCCGCATGCTCCACAGCATGAACAGCAGCACCAGGGCGAAGGGCAGGCCGGTCGAGATGGCCGCGGTCTGCAGGGCCTCGAGCCCACCGCCGATCAGCAGCACCGCCGCGATGACCCCCTCCATGACCGCCCAGAAGACGCGCTGGGGGCGGGGCGAATCGAGCTTCCCGCCGCTCGTCAGGTGGTCGACGACCAGCGACCCGGAGTCCGACGAGGTGACGAAGAACGACGTCACGAGCAGGATCGCGATGATCGACGCCACCTCGGTCAGCGGGAAGGCCTGGAGCATCTCGAACATCGCCGTGGCCGCGTCCTCGTCGACGGCGCCGGCCAGGTCGCGGATGCCGTTCAGCTGCACGTCGAGGGCCGCACCGCCGAACACCGCCATCCAGATGAACGACAGGATCGCCGGGACGACGACGACGGAGCTGATGAAGTCCCGGACCGACCGGCCCTTCGACACGCGGGCGATGAACATGCCGACGAAGGGTGACCAGGAGATCCACCAGCCCCAGTAGAAGACCGTCCAGGTGCCCTGCCAGTCGGAGTCGGCGAACGCCTGGGCGTAGAAGGCCTGCTCGGGCAGCACCTGGATGTAGAAGCCGAGGGACTGGGTCAGGGCGCTCAGCAGGAAGAGGGTCGGTCCGACCAGCACGATGAAGGCGAGGAACCCGCCGGCGAGGATCAGGTTCAGCTGGGACAGCCGCTTCACGCCCTGGTCCAGTCCGGCCACGACCGACAGGGTCGCGAGGGCGGTGATCCCGCCGATCATCAGCACCTGGGTGGAGGTGCCGCTCTCCCAGCCGAACAGGAACTCGAGGCCGGCGGCGGCCTGCCCGACGCCGAGGCCGAGGGACGTCGCCAGCCCGAAGAGGGTCGCGAGGACCGTGAGGATGTCGATCGCGTTGCCCCACCCGCCGTAGATCCGACGGCCGAGCACCGGGTAGAAGACCGAGCGGAAGGTGAGCGGCAGCCCGCGGTTGTAGGCGAAGAACGCGAGGGCCAGACCGACGATCGCGTAGATCGCCCACGGGTGCAGGCCCCAGTGGAAGAAGGTGGTGGACAACGCCGCCTCGCCCGCGGCCTCCGTCCCGGGCTGGACGTCGAAGGCAGGTGAGGGCTCCCCCAGGTGGCTGATCGGCTCGGCGACCGACCAGAACATCAGGCCGATCCCCATGCCGGCGCTGAGGAGCATCGCGTACCAGGCGGGCCGGGTGAACTCCGGTTGGGCGTCGGGGCCACCGATGCGGATCTTGCCGTAGCGGCTGAGCGCGAAGTAGATCGCGGCGACGACCAGGATGTTGGCGGTGACGATGAGGAACCAGCCGAAGCGCTCGGTCGTGAAGCTCAGGGTGGCCTCGTACGCCGAGGACGTCTGCTCGGGGAAGGCGAGCGTCAGCCCGACGAAGACGGCCAGCAGCCCCGCGGAGACGAACGTGACCCACGGGTGCAGGTCGAAGCCCTTGGCGACGATGTTCGTGTCGCCCGGCTCGCGGTCGCGGACCTCCGGGTAGAAGTCGACCTCGGGATCGACCTGGAGGCCGTGGAAGCGGGGTCGGTCGTGGATCGCGTGGAACCGGGACTCCCGGTCGGCGTCCACCTGCTCGCGGTAGGTCTGTGCCTGGTCGGTCCGGTCGGTCTGCCTCGCCATGTGCTGTCGCCTCCGCCGCTGGTCGTGGACAGCTGCGGCGCGCGGGATCAGCAGCCCGGCCCGTCAGCCGTCCCCGTCCGTACCCGACCTGCCGGCCGCCCATGCCTCGACGTTGTCGGCCAGCACCCCGAGCGGGACGCTGCCCTGGCCGAGGACGACGTCGTGGAAGGCCCGCAGGTCGAACGCCGGGCCGAGCCGCCGTTCGGCGTCGGCGCGCAGCCGCTGGATCTCGAGGCGCCCGAGCGCGTAGGCGCAGGCCTGTCCGGGGTAGACGACGTAGCGGTCGATCTCGGCGCGGACCGAGCCGGCCGGCAGGGGGGAGTTGGCCCGCATGTAGTCGATGGCCTGCTGGCGGGACCAGCCGAGGTGGTGCAGTCCGGTGTCGACGACCAGCCGGCAGGCGCGCATCGAGTCGGTCGCGAGCATGCCGAGCAGGGCGACGTCGCCGGAGTACATGCCCATCTCGGCGGCCAGCCGCTCGGTGTACAGGCCCCACCCCTCGGCGTAGCCGCTGAGGAGGGTTCCGAAGCGCCGGAACGTCGGCAGGTCCAGCTCGCGTTGCAGCCCGAGCTGGGTGTGGTGCCCTGGGGACGCCTCGTGGAAGGCGGTCGCCTCCGCCTTCCAGCGGGCGAGGACCGGGTCGGTGGTGTTGACCCAGTACGTCCCGTGCGGGCGGGTGTCCGCCGGCACCTGGTAGAACGCGGCCGCCGCGCCGCGAGCCTCCACCTCGGGGATCGCCCGCACCACGCAGGGGGTCGAGGGCAGGCGGCCGACGACCTCCCCCACGCGGTCGGCGGCCATGTCCACGAGCTGCTGGGCGTGCGCGACGATCTCGTCGGGGTGGGCGTAGTCGAGGTCGGGGTCGGTGTGCAGCCGGTGGGTGATGGCGGCGAGGTCGTCCAGCCCGAGGGCGCGGCTGCCGATCTCGGCGTACTCCGCGGCGAGGGCGGCGACGAGGCGCAGGCCGGTGGCGTGGATCTCGTCAGGGTCGGGGTCTCCCAGGGTGGTGTAGCGCCGCAGCGCGGCGGCGTACAGCTCGTCGCCGCCCGGCAGCCAGCACAGCCCCGCCCGGTCGTCGGGTCGGGCGTGCGGCTCGACGTCGGCGGCCAACCCGTCGGCGTAGCGGGTGAACGCCGGGGCGACCACGTGGGTCCACAGCCGCTCGGCCCGGGCGCGTCGGGTCGGGTCGAGGCCCTCCCATGCGCGCAGCGGCGCCAGGAGGTGCGCGTCGCCGGCGGGCTGCGCGGCGGTCGCGCGGCACTGCGCGATGGCGGCGCTCACGCCCCGGTGGACCGGGGACCTGCCGCCGTCCAGGCCGTCGCGGTGGCGGGTGAGCGCCGCGTCGAGGTGGGTGCCGACCTGGGCGAGGCGGGTGAGGAGGTCGTCGGCCGCGGCGGCGTCATCGACGTCGACGCGGGAGAGGACGAACAGCAGCTCGACCTGCGGCCCGTGGTCGAAGGCGTCGACGCTGAACTCCACCCACCCCTGGTCCAGCTCCGCGATCTCCCAGCCGAGGAGCTCGAGGAGCATCGACCGGGTCGTGCGCTCGGTGGCGTCGAGGCCATGGGCGGGGACGTGCGCGACGGCGGTGCGGAGCGCCTCCGCCCGACGGCGGATGCCCGCCTGCCCCTCGGCGGTCACGTCGGGGAGGGCGTCGCGGTGCGCGACCAGCCCGTGGTAGGTCGCGGCCAGCGGGTCGGCGGCCATCTGGTGTGTGTGGTACGCCTCGGCGAGCTCCGCCAGCGTCGCGCTGGCCGGCTGGTCGGCCGTCGGGGAGGGGGGCAGGGCCATCGGATCCGAACGATATCCCCGCCGGCGGTTCGCACGGTTCTGCCGGGACGCCGGGCGCGTTGCCACCGTTGTCACTGCCTCGGCGACCGGGGACGTGGTTACAGTCGCGCCGAGCCCGCTGTGACGACGACCGCACGCGCGTGCGGAGGGAGCAGGACACCACATGCCAACCAACCCTGATGCGCTGGTCAGCACCGACTGGGTCGCCGAGCACCTGGACGACCCGCAGGTCCGCGTCGTGGACGTCGACGAGGACATCGAGGCGTACAGCCGCAGCCACATCCCCGGTGCGGTCGGGCTGGACTGGAAGGCGGACCTGCAGGACCCGCTGCGCCGGACCTTCCTCGACGCCGAGGGGTTCGCACGGCTGATGGACGAGCGCGGCATCACCCGCGACACCCACGTCGTGCTCTACGGCGGCAACAACAACTGGTTCGCCGCCTACGCCTACTGGTACTTCAAGGTCTACGGGCACGACGCGGTCGCCCTGATGGACGGCGGCCGGAAGAAGTGGGAGCTCGAGGGCCGCGAGCTGACCTCGGACCCCACCGAGGTGACGCCGACGTCGGGCTACACCCCGTCCGAGGCGGACCCCGCGATCCGGGCGCGGCGCGAGCAGGTCCTCGCCCAGTTCGTCGGCGCGCCCGAGGGGACCGCCCTGATCGACGTCCGCTCTCCCGCGGAGTTCAGCGGCGAGACGACCGCGCCGCCGCACCTGCCGGGCGAGGCCGCCATGGTCCCCGGCCACATCCCGGGCGCCGCGAACGTGCCGTGGGGCACCGCGGTCAACCCCGACACCGGGGAGTTCCTGCCCGCCGACCAGCTGCGGGAGATCTACGAGGGCAAGGGCCTCACCGGCGACGATGAGATCGTCGCGTACTGCCGCATCGGCGAGCGGTCGGCGCACACCTGGTTCGTGCTGCACGAGATCCTCGGCTACGACCGGGTGCGGAACTACGACGGGTCCTGGACCGAGTACGGCTCCCTGGTCGACGTCCCCGTCGAGCGGTAGCGCAGCCCGCCACGCCTCAGCTCCCGCGGCGGCGTCGGTAGCGGTCCTGGCGGACCGCGTGGCTGCAGCCGGGGTGGCAGAACCGCCGCCGGCCGTGCTGGGCGACGAACACCATCGGGCACGGCGGGTTGGCGCAGCGGCGCAGCCGCAGGCGGTCCTCGCCGGTGAGGAGCGCGATCGCGTCCCCGGCCAGCGCGCAGCGCAGCACCGCCGGGCCCGCGCCGGTGACCGCCGCCGTCGCCCGGGGTGTGCCGCCGGAGGGCCAGTCCAGGGCGACCACCCGCGTGGCGGCCGCCGCGTCGTCGTTGAGGGTCCTGACCGCCGCGGCGTGCGCGGCCGGATCGGGCGGCCGTCCGTGGACGACGGCGAGGAGGAGGACGCGGACGGCGTCGCGCAGGCCGCGGAGCGCTGCCACGTCGGGGGGTGAGTGGGGCGCGGGTGGGTCCCACCCCTCCCCCGCCGCCACCGCCTCGACCCACGCCTGCGCGATCGCGGGGTCGGCCAGGGCATCCGCGACCTCCTCACCCTCGTACAGGGAGTTGGCGAGCTCGACCGCGGGCCGCTCGCCCAGCAGGGGGAGGTCGTGGGCCTCGACGTCGACCGGCATCAGGTGGGGTCCAGATCCGGGGTCGGCGAGGGCATCCCCTTGGGCGAGGGGGCGGCCACCGGCGGGTGCGGCTCGTGGGGCACGCCCGCGGGTCGATCGCGGTCCAGCCGCGCGGCACGGCCGAGGACCCACGGCGCACCGATCAGGGCGATGCTCGCCGAGGCCATCAGCACCCCCTGCACCCCGAGGGCGGCAGCCAGCGCGGGGGCGACGACGAGCGGCATGATCGCGAGACCGGAGGCCACCATGCCGATCGCCCCCATGACCCGCCCGGTGTAGGCCGGATCGGCGTGCTGCTGGGCGAGGGTCCGCACCAGGGGCAGGGCGGCCCCGAGCGGGACCGACCACACGACCGCGCCGATCAGCACCGTGACCAGCGACGGGGTGGCCACGTAGAGGACCCCGCCGATGCCGGAGAGGCCGACCAGCCCGGTCAGCGTCCGGAAGCCGGACCAGCGGCCCGCCAGCCGCTCGAGGCCGAGCGACCCCGCCAGCAGGCCGGCGCCGAAGACCGCGTTGACGTAGCCGATCGCCTCCACCCCCACCCCCACCACGTCGCGGAAGAACAGCGGCTCGAGCGCGACGAACATGCCGAAGGCCACCTCGATCAGCGCGCCGAGGTACAGCGCCAACCGGATGGGCGGTGATCCGACGGCGTAGGCCAGCCCGTCCAGGGTCTGGCGCAGCGACGAGGCGTGCTCGCGCCCGCCGGCCGTCGGCGACTCCTCCCGCTCGGGCAGGTGGATCCTGGCGATCAGCGCCAGCGCGACCACCGACGTCAGCGCGTCGAACAGGAAGACGCTGTCGACCCCGAAGGCGGTCACGAGCGGCGCGGCGACGGCAGGACCGATGATCAGGGCGGTCCAGTTCGCCGACTCGAGCCGCGCGTTGGCCTGCTCCAGTCGCTCCGGCGTCGTCAGCACCGGTGGGAGGGACACGATCGCGGTCTCGAGCACCGCGCCGGCCAGCCACGACACGATGCCGAAGGCGAGGAGCGTCGGCATGTCGCGCGCGACGATCAGCAGCAGCGTGGCGGGGACGAAGACCCCCTCGGCCGCGAGCACGACGCGACGGGCGTCGAAGCGGTCGACGGCGACGCCGCCGATGACGCTGCCGGCCATCGCGCCGAGCGCCACGAGCGCGCTCATCAGCGCGAGCTCACCCGGCGTGCCGTCGAAGGCGTAGGCGGCCTTGCCCCACAGACCGAGGAAGAACGCCCCCTCGGCCCCGGTGGAGGAGATGAGCCGCGCCAGCACCACGTCCCGGACCTCGGGACCGAGGGCCGGGCGGCGGCCGTCGCGGGTCGATCGCATCGGGTGACGGTAAATCAGTCTGTTTACCGTCGTCAAGGCGCGAGGTTGCGAGGGGCGGAGAAGATGGGATCGATGACGCCGGAGCAGTACGCGAAGTTCGCCCTGGACCGGGGGCGCCTCGGGGTGCTCGGCCTCCTCGCGGTCGCCGACCGCACCACCGGGGAGCTGGTGGAGGAGACCGGCGCGGCCCGTCGCGACGTGCTCGAGTGGATCGGCCTGCTGGCCGTCGACGGGCTGGTGGAGAAGGTGTCCGGGGCCCGGTGGCACCTGCGCGACGAGGGGCTGGTCGCCGTCGCGGACCAGCTGCCGTCCCCGCCGGCCCCCGCCGCCCGGGTGTTCTTCGGCCTGACCGCGGACGAGCGGGACGTCATCGCCCGGTACGCGAGCGGCAACCGGCTGACCGAGATCCCCGCCAAGCGGTCCCACCGGCTGGTCGTGCTGGAGCGGCTCGCGCTCGAGTTCGAGCCGGGCCGCCGCTACCCCGAGGCCGAGGTGAACGGGGTGCTGTCGCTGTGGCACCCCGACTACGCGGCGCTGCGGCGCGCGCTCGTCGACGAGGGCTTCATGGACCGCGCGGGCGGCGAGTACTGGCGGGCGGGCGGACGAGTCGACGTCTGACCCGGCCCGCTGACCTAGTCTGCGGGGTCGATGGAGCACACCGAGGACCAGTTCCTGACCGCCGGCGGCATCGCCATCTTCACCCAGACGTGGCGGCCGCCCGACCCCCGCGCGGTGGTGGTCGTGTCCCACGGCTTCGCCGAGCACTCCGGGCGGTACGCCCACGTCGCCGAGGCCCTGTGCGACGCCGGCTTCGCGGTCGCGGCGTTCGACCACCGCGGGCACGGCCGGTCGGGCGGGTCCCGCGCGCTGGTGACCGACATGGGGCTCCTCGGGACCGACCTGGCCCTGTTCCGCGAGCAGGTCGCCCGGGCGCTGCCGGACCTCCCCCAGGTGCTGCTCGGGCACTCCATGGGGTGCGCGGCGGTCATCGACCACCTGAGCGGGCACCACCGCGAGGTCGCCGCGGTCGTGCTGAGCGGGCCCTTCCTCCGCAACGCGAGCGACGTGCCCGCGCCCCTGCGGGCCCTGGCCCCGTGGCTCGGCCGCCTGCTGCCGGGCGTCCCGACCCAGAAGCTGCCGGCATCGGACGTCAGCCGTGACCCGGCCGTGGTCAGGGCCTACGAGGAGGACCCCCTGGTCTTCCACGGCGGCATCCCCGCGGGGACCGGGGCGACGCTGCTGGCCCTGGAGCGCACCCACCTCCCCCGCGCGGAGCGCATCTCCGAGCCGACCCTGATCGTGCACGGCACCGCCGACCGGCTCGCCGCCGTCAGCGGCGCCGAGGACCTGGCCGCCGGTCTCGGGTCCCAGGTGGTGGACCTCCGGACCTACGACGGCCTGTACCACGAGGTGTTCAACGAGCCCGAGCGCGACCGGGTCATCGCCGACGTGATCGCCTGGTTGGACGAGCGGGTGGCGGACCGCTCCACGGCCTCGTGAGCGACGCCGCCCTCGCGCCCGCAGAGGCCGCCGCGGCGGCGGAGGCCCTGTGGGACCGGGTGGCCGCGGTGGTGGACGGCGCGCTCGCGACCGGGGACCCCGTGACCTGGCACCGTCCCACCCCGTGCCCGGCGTGGGACGTCCACGACCTCGTCGCGCACGTGACCGGGGCGACGTCCCGCTTCGCGGGTCTCGACCAGCCCGCGATCCCGGAGGGGTGGGCGCCGCCGGCCGGCATGTCCGCGCTCGACGCCCAGATGGAGCGGGACGTCGCCGCCCGCCGGGACTGGTCGCCGGGACGGCTCCGCGAGGAGCTCGACCGCGCGGCACGGGCCCAGGTGGAGGGGCTGGCCGCGCTCGACGACCTCACCGGCGACGCGGTCGGGCCGCTCGGCCCGACTGACCAGCGGGACCTGTTCGCCGTCCGGATGTTCGACCTCTGGCACCACCTGTGGGACCTCTCGACGGCACTCGGGGTGCCCGCCGACCTCGCCGACGGAAGCCGCGCGGCCGTCGAGTGCCACACCTACGTCGCGGCGCGGATCCCGTGGCTCCACAGCCGCCAGGCCGCCGCGCCGGAGGGCGCGGCGGTGCGGGTGGTGCTCGGCGACCCGCTCCGCTGGGACCGCACCGCGGTGGTCGTCGACGGGCGGGGGCGCTGGGGCGACGTGCCCGCCGAGGACGTGCTCGAGGCGCCGGCAGCGGTGTTCAGCCTGCTGATGACCGGGCGGCTGGACGAGGGCGCCGCCGCCGCGGCGGGCCTGGTGACCACGGGTGGGGAGGCGTCCCGGCTCGCGACGGCCCGGATGTTCTCGTGAGCGAGCGGCCGGTGGGGCGGATCCGCTACCTCCCGATCTCCCTCGGCCTGGGCCTGTTCGTCGGGGACCTCGCCACGCTCGCCGTCACCGGGCAGGTGACCGTCCTGCGCCTCGCCGCGTCCGCGCTGGTCGCCGTGGTCACCTACCTGGTCGCGAGCTGGCTCGTGGCGCGGCGTTGAGGGCGGTGGCGCGCACGTGACGGTCGGCACCGCGGGGATCTCCGGCGTCGTGCTGGCCGGGGGGGCGTCACGGCGGATGGGGCGGGACAAGGCCCTCATCCCCGTCGACGGCGCGCGCCTCGTCGATCGCGCGGTCCGCTGCCTGCGCCAGGTCGCCGACGACGTCGTCGTCGCCTCGGGACCGCGGCGGATCCCCGACGTCGCGGTGCCGCAGGTCCCCGACCGTCCGGCTGACGTCGGCCCCCTCGGCGGCCTGGTCGCAGGCCTGGTCGCGGTCGAGCACGACCTCGCCGCCGTCCTGGCCGTGGACCTGGCCGACCCGGACCCGGGGCTGCTGGGTGCCCTGGCCGACCGCTGGGCCGGCGAGCCGGCGCTCATCCCCTCCGCCGACGGCCGACCCCAACCCCTGCACGCCGTCTGGGCCGCGACGGCGGCGATGGGTCTGGCCGTGCTGGTCGCCGACGGCGTGCGGTCGGTGGCGCGGGCCGCCGAGGCCCTCGGCGCGACCGTCCTCGACGAGGCCACCTCGTCCGCCCTGTCCGGACACGCCCGGTGGGCGCGGAACCTCAACAGACCCGAGGACCTGCGCGGCTGAGCCGAGCGGTGGGCGGTGGGTCAGACCGTCAGACCGTCAGACCGGCGGCCCGGAGGGTGGCGCGGGCGCGGTCGGCGGGGACGCCGGTCTCGGTCGGGGGGAAGTCGCACGCGGCCAGGCCGTCGCGGAGGGCGGTCGCCACCGCCAGCGGGTCGAGGGGCGGGTCGCCGCCCAGGACGGCGAGGGTGAGGCGGTGGTGGGCGCCGGCGCCGTCGGCCAGCCAGAACCGGCGGCCGGAGGCGTCCCAGGTGATCACCGGGTCGGTGCCGGAATCCCACCAGATGTCGGCGGTCTCGCGGAGCTGGGGTGCGGCGAGCCGGCGCTCGTCGTGACCGGTCACGTCGGGGGCATCAGCGGGAGGAGCCGGCGGCTGGTCATCCGGCCCTCGAGGTACCGGACCAGCTCGGCGTAGACCGCCGGGGTGGTCATCTCGGTCAGCTCACGCCGCATCGACCGGTACACGGGTTCGGTGCCGCCGTACGCACGGTCGTCGTCGGTGGTGCACCACCACGCGAAGTCCGACCCACCGGGCCCCCAGGCCCCGCGGTCGTAGCTGGTGACGACGGTGGTGACGCGCTCCTCGCCGTCGTCGGCCACGTCGGTCTCGATCTCGCGGCGGAGCGGCACCAGCCAGCAGACCTCGGGCTTGTAGTCGACCGGGTGCTCGCCGCGGTCGACGGCGTACTGGTGCAGAGCGCAGCCGGGGCCCCGCGTCCAGCCGGTGCGGTTGAGGAAGATGCAGGCCCCCTCCACCATGCGGGTGCGCTCGCTGCCGTCGGACTCGGTGGCGATGATCCCCCGGCGCGACGCGAGCGCGTGGCGCTGCATGTACTCGGGCCCGAGCACGTCGACCATCTCGATCGTCCGGTCGCGGTCCTCGTCGTCGACGAAGTGCGCGCCGAAGCGGCAGCAGCCGCGGTCGTCGCCCTCGATGCCAGCGGTCCCGGGGCAGCCCTGGCCGTAGATGCAGGAGTACGACGAGGTCAGGAACGAGACGTCGAAGAGGTACCGGTCGTGCGGCTCCTCGGGGTCCGTCAGGCTGACCCACTCGCGGTCCAACATGGCGGCGGAGGGTAGACGTCAGAGGACCCCCGTGCGACCGGGACACGTCCTGCTTCCTCGAATGCCGTGTCGATCCGTGGATACTAGGGATCCATGGACTTCGACTACGAGGGAGCCGAGGACTTCGGAGGACGCATCCTCTGGGGTCGCATCGCCGTGTTCGCGGCCGCGCTGATCCTCGCCTTCATCCTCGGCAGCTGCACCGGCGGGGGCGGCGGCGTCGACCAGGCGGAGCTCGACGCGGTCGAGAGCGAGCTGACGACCACCCGGTCCGAGCTCGAGAGCCGGACGACCACCATCGCCCAGCTGCAGCAGCAGCTGCAGGAGGCGCGGAACTCCGCGGCCCCCACCGGCGGTGGGACCGAGGGGACGGGCGGGCAGACGACGGACGGCGGGACGGAGGGACCGGGGACCACGCCGGCGGACACCCAGACCGACGACAGCGGCAACCGGATCTACACCGTCCAGTCGGGCGACACGCTGTCCACGATCGCCGAGGCGGTCTACGGGGACCCCACCGCCTTCGGCGTGATCGCCAGCGCCAACAACCTGGGCGGCAGCTCGCCCCTCCAGGTCGGCCAGGAGCTGATCATCCCGGAGAACCCCGACAGCGGCCAGTAGCCGCCACCACCTCGCGCGCGGACGACCCCGGTGGCCGGGTCGAGTATCCTCACGGCCACATCCCGACTACGTAGGTGTCCATCACGACCCTCGCGCCGGCGGACGTGGCCACGTGCCGAAGGGCCTCACGACAGCCCGACGTCCTCCCGCACCGCGAGATCACATGGTCCCGGCTGCGAGCCACGGTGCTCGCGAAAGGCAGGAGGTTCCCATGACGGCATCGCCGTCCGACCAGCCCCGACCCACCGACCCCACCAGCACCGACCCCGCTCCCGAGGCGGTCGAGGCGCAGGCACCGGCACCCGCCGAGCCCGAACCCGCGGTGGACGAGGCACCTGCTGAGCCCGAGGCAGCCACCGAGCCGGAGGCGCCTGCCGAGCCGGAGGCGCCTGCCGAGCCGGAGGCCGCAGAGCAGGGGAGCCCCGGGCCCTCCACCGACGCGCCCTCCACCGACGCGCCCCCCGCCGACGCGGCCGAAGCCGGTGAGCCGAAGAAGGACAAGAAGAAGAAGCCGAAGGAGAAGAAGAAGCCGTCCGGTCCCGACCCCTCCGAGGTCGTCCGGCGGATCGGGACGACCAGCGCGGCGGCCCTCGCCTACGTCCAGGACCCCGACCCGAAGCTGTCGCGGATGGCGCGCAAGCACCGCGAGGCGATCATCACCGAGGTGCCACCGGTGACCGCCGGCGCGCTGCTCGGGGCCGAGGCGCTGTGCCGCCACTTCATCGCGAGCGCCGCCACCGGCCGGTACCAGGACCTGTTCTTCCTGTGGGACCTGTTCAAGGCGTTCCCCGAGGAGTGCAAGCCGGTGCTGCAGGCCCGCCAGCGCGCCCAGGAGCGCGCGAAGGCCAAGCTGCGCACCGCGACCCACCTCGGGCTGCTGGGCGACGCCGACCGCGTCGCCGCCGACATCGACCGGGCCACCGGCCTGCCCTGGAAGTGGCTGACCGAGATCCTCGAGCCGATGGGGCCGGCCATCCGCCAGCGCCCCGCCGTGATGGCGGCGCTCGCGCGCAAGTCGTCAGGCGT
The DNA here is from genome assembly GCF_964222135.1 of Euzebya sp. Taxonomy (NCBI): domain Bacteria; kingdom Bacillati; phylum Actinomycetota; class Nitriliruptoria; order Euzebyales; family Euzebyaceae; genus Euzebya; species Euzebya sp. Next base: position 27,816 of record NZ_CAXQBR010000004.1, on the reverse strand, counting down.
GGTGGTCGAGGTCCCCGACGACCCGTCCGACCGCTGGCTGGCCGAAGCGGCCGCGCTGAAGGACGCGGGGGTCGAGATCCCCGAGGCCGTCGACGCCGCCCTCGGCGCCCACGCGGACCGGCTCCCGGCCACCGTGGCCACGCTCCAGATGGCGACCGACCAGTACCCCGAGCAGGTCTCCGCCCTGATCGACCGGGTCGACCTGGACGCCCCCGACATCGGCGCGATCATGGCCTGGGCGCACGACCACGGCCACGGCCAGCAGCTCACCTCCCGGGTCGGCGAACGCGTCCGCGCGGCGGCAGCCGCTGACCGCGCGACGGGGCTCAGCGAGTGGACCCGCTGGCAGCGGCTCGGCGTCGAGGTGCCGATGCCGGAGTCCCTCACCGTGCCGACCCTCGAGGGCCTGGACCTCGGACGCCCCGAGTCGGCCGACCTGATCAAGCGCATGGTCGACGACGGCGCGGACCTCGATCCCCAGCAGATCCTCGACGACGTCGCCGCGAGCAACCGGATGCTCGGCGAGAAGGCGTACGAGGCCTTCGTCTGCGCGGGGTTCGACGCGATCCACCTCCCCCTCGTGCTCGAGGGCAACCCGATGGTCCGGCCCGAGACGCGCTGCCAGGCCTGCCAGGCGTGGACGTGGGTCCGGCCCGGTCACGAGCAGCGCTGCCCCCGCCAGGGCGAGCCGGCCGCCAGCGGCGACTTCGCCACCGACGAGGACCCCGGCGCGGCGATCGACGCCGCCGTCGCGGCGCTGGCCGGCCCGGCGCAGGACCCCCCGCCGACTGCGGCCAGCGGCGCCCCCGACAGCCGGCCGGCCACCGCACCGGCGGACCGGCCCTCGGCCACGCCGCCGCCGGCGACCGACGGGGAACCCGCTGCTTCGGCGCCCGAGCCCGCGGAGCCCTCCGCGGCCCCCGAGGTGCCACAACCCGAGTCGGGCAGCGAGCCCGACGCGGCCGGGGCTGCGGCCACCGCGTCCGCGGACGCGCCGGACCACGAGCCGGGCACCACGGGATCCTGAGCCGGGAGGGGCGGGCGATGTCGGACGACGTGCGTGCCGTCGAGGCCGCGAGTGCGTGCGCCCACCCGGAGTTCCCCCGGCTGCACGCCCGCACGCAGGGCTTCAGCCTGGGGGTCCCCCGCCACCTCACCGTCGCCGCAGACCGGGTCCTGTTCCTCCGCGGCACGGGGGACGCGCCGGCGCAGTCCCTCTGGGTGCTCGACGGCGAGGGCGAGCGGGTCCTGCTGGACCCCGCCACCGTCGGTGCCGACGACGCCGACATCCCGCCGGAGGAGCGCGCCCGGCGCGAGCGCGCCCGCGAGCGCGGCAGCGGCGTGGTCACCTACGCCTGCGACGCCGACGCGCGCCACGTCGCGGTCCCCCTCGGCGGGAAGCTGCTGGTCTGCGACGCCGCGAGCGGGGAGGTCGAGCAGCTGGCCGTCGACGGCCCGGTCGTCGACCCCCGTCCGGACCCGACCGGCACGCACGTCGCCTACGTCGAGGACGGCGCGCTCTGGGTGGTCAGGCGCGACGGCACCTCGGCCCCGCGGCGGCTGGTCGGTGACCGCGACCCCCACGTGACGTGGGGCCTGGCCGAGTTCGTCGCCGGTGAGGAGATGGACCGCACGCGGGGCTACTGGTGGGCCCCGGACGGCCGCAGCCTGCTCGTGGCCCGGGTCGACGTGTCAGGCGTCCGCGAGTGGTGGATCGCCTCGCCGGTCGATCCGGCCGCCCGGCCGACCGCCATCCGCTACCCGGCCGCCGGCACCGACAACGCGCGGGTCCAGCTGGCGCTGGTCCAGCTCGACGGGTCCTCGACACCGGTCTCGTGGGACGCCGACGGCCACGAGTACCTCGCCGACGTCGTGTGGGGGCAGGCCGGTCCCCCGACGCTGGTCGTGCAGAGCCGCGACCAGCAGACCGTCGGCATCCGGACCGTCGACACCACCACCGGCGAGACCACCGAGGTCGCCGTCGAGCACGACGTCCCGTGGATCGAGCTCGTGGCGGGCAGCCCCACCTGGCTCCCCGACGGTCGCCTGGTCCGGGTCGTCCAGGCCGCGCAGGCGCACGATGACACGCGCCGACTCGAGGTCGACGGCCAGCCCTGCGGCGACACCGCCCTCATGATCGCCTCGATCGTGGACGCCCAGCCGGACGGGATCGTCGTCACCGCCCACGTCCGCGCACGGCCGTGGTGCACCGTCGTGGCCCGCATCGACCCGGGGTCCGGCGCCACGACCGTCATCAGCGAGCTGAACGGCGTCGCGGCCGCCACCACCGGCGGGGGACGGATCGCGATCACCCAGCGCACCCCCGGCACCACCGCCGTCACCACGACCGTGGACGGCACGGTCACGATCCCCTCCGCCGCCGTCGAGGCGCCGCCGTTGCCGGTGGTGGTCCACGGCCCGGTGGGCGGCCAGGACGAACCGGTGTCGATCCTCCTCGTCCCGTCGACGTGGACGCCCGACGACGGTCCGCTGCCGGTCCTCGTCGACCCCTACGGCGGTCCCGGTGCGCGGCGGGTGGTCGCCGCCGGCGCGGCGAACCTGACGTCGGCCTGGTTCGCCGCCAACGGCTTCGCGGTCCTGGTGACCGACGGCCCCGGCAGCCCCGGCCACTCGCTGTCCTGGGGCGCCCGCATCGCCGGCGACATGGCCGGACCGCCGCTCGAGGGGCAGATCGCGGCGCTGCGACGTGCCGACGAGCAGCACCCCGGCGTCCTCGACCTCGAGCGGGTGGCGATCCGCGGGTGGTCGTTCGGCGGCTACCTGGCGGCCCTGGCCGTGCTGCGCCGCCCGGACGTGTTCCACGCCGCCGTCAGCGGCGCGCCCGTCACCGACTGGCGCCTGTACGACACCCACTACACCGAGCGGTACCTGGGCCACCCCGACGTCGCCGCCGGCGCCTACGACGCCTCGTCCCTGATCGGCGACGCGCCCGCCCTGACCCGCCCGCTCCTGCTGATCCACGGCCTGGCGGACGACAACGTCGTCAGCGCCCACACGCTCCGGCTCAGCCGTGCGCTGCTCGAGGCGGGGCGGCCCCACGAGGTGCTGCCCCTGTCGGGGGTGACCCACTTCACCCCGGACGAGGAGGTCAACGCGAACCTCCTCCTCCACCAGCTCGACTTCCTCCGACGATCCCTCAGCTGACCAGCCGCCGTCGCAGCGCCACCCCGGCGACCGCCAGCAGGAGCACCGCCGCGACGCCGAGCACCGCCAGGTGGCCGGCGACGTCGGCCAGGCCCGCTCCCCTCCCCTGCAGGTCGTTCAGGACGTCGACGGCCCACGCGTGCGGGGTGACGTGGCCCACCGCACGCATCCAGCCCGGCACGACCTCGAGCGGCCACATGCAGCCGCCGAGCATGCCGAGGCCGATCCCGAGCGGCGCGATCAGCGAATCCGCCTGCTCGTCGTTGGACATGACCGCCCCGAGCAGCATCGCGACGCCGGCGCCGACGAGGGCGAAGATCGCGAGGAGGAGCAGGGTCACCGGCAGGTTCCGCCACTCGACCCCGAACAGCACGACCGTGCCGACGATGACGACCAGCCCCTGGCCCATCGCGATCACGAACCGGCTGATCGACTCGCCGACGAGGAGGGTGCCGCTGCGGACGGGAGCGGCGAGGCTTCGGCGGGTCACGCCCAGGCGTCGGCTCTCGATCAGCTGCACCCCGCCGGCGAGCGCGGTGATGAAGACGAACAGGATCAGGTTCTGGCCGGCCGTGGCGTCGTACCCGCGCGGCAGGCCGGCGGCGTCCTCGGCCAGCAGGCGGCGGTCGACGGTCAGCGACCGGTCGACGCCGTCGAGCCGGGAGAGCCCGGCGGCGAGGTCGTCGACCCCGGCCGCGCGGAGCGCGACGACGCGGGCGTCGGCCTGGGCGACCGCACCGGCGACGGCCTGGCCGACCACCGCGCCGACGCCCTCGGCGTCGTCGGTGATCAGCTCGACGGTGACCTGGCCCCCGGCGGCGAGCGCCGCGTCGTAGCCGTCGGCGACGACGACCCCGCCCTGGGCGTCGCCGCGCTCGACCGCGACGCGGACCGCCTCGGCACCGTCGGCGACGACTACCTCGAGGGCGTCGTCGGCGCGGAGCTGGTCGAGCAGGTCGGCGGCCAACGGCGTGTCGGGGGCGGTCGCGGCGATGCGGATCACCTGGTCCCCCGACCCGAAGGCGAGCCCGACGACGAAGACGATCAGGAGCGGCAGCAGGACCAGGAAGAACAGCGCCGCACGGTCCCTCGCCAGGCGGAGGAGGTTCGCGCGGACGACGGCGTGGACGGTCATCGCGGTGGAGGGGAGGGTCACGGCGTCACGACCTTCGCGGTGCGGGGCAGCGCGAGCGCGGTGAAGGCGACCGCGATGCCGAGGAGGACGGCCACGTTGGGGAGGATCGAGGTCACCGACGCGCCGGCGATCAGCTCGCTGAAGCCGTCCATCGCCCAGCCGTTCGGCGTCAGCCGCGAGAGGGTCCGCATCACGGCGGGCATCTCGCTGAGGTGGAAGAAGTTGCCACCCAGGAGGGCGAAGGTGAACGCCACGATCGACACGAGTCCCTCGACCTGCTTCTCGGTGGTCGCGACGGTCATGACGGACGCGGCGATCGCGGCCGCGGCCAGCACGAAGGCCGCCGAGATGCCGAGCACCCCGAGGGGGTGGCCCCAGTCGGCCCCGAGCATCGCGGTCGTCGCCAGCCACAGGACCACCAGCGCCGCGAACGCGCTGACGACCACGCCGATCGCCTTGCCGAGCAGCACCGACCGGGGGCTGACCGGCGCGCTGAGGACCCGGACGAGCGTGCCCTGGCGCCGCTCGCGCAGCAGGGAGCGGGGGCCCATGGCGATCAGGAAGTAGACGAAGAACGTCGCCATCGCCGGTCCGAAGTAGGACGCGGCGACGTCGGTGGCCTCCTCGGCGGTGGCCTGCTCCATGGTGATCGCCGGGGCGGTCGCGCCGACGTCCTCGGGGTCCGCGCCGAGCCGTAGGGCCAGCCCCCGGGCCTGCACGTCGGCGGCGAAGCCGGTTGCGATGGACTCGGCGACATCGGCGGTGACCGTCTCGGCCGGTGTGGTGACGATCTCCACCGCCGCGGTGCCGCCGGCCTGCACCTGCGCGGACAGCCCGGCCGGCACGACCCAGGCGGCGCGGACGTCCCCGTCGGCCAGCGCCTGCTCGGCGTCCGCGGTGGAGTCGTAGCGCGTCACCTCGGCGAACGCGGTGACCTCGGGGCCGGTGACGGCGGCGGTGAACGCCTCGCCCACCGCGCCGTCGTCCTCCACGACCAGCCCGTAGCTGGTGGTGAAGTCGCCGGACCCGGACAGGGCGAGGGTCAGGATGAGCGCGAGGGCGTAGGGGGCGGCCAGCGCGGAGATGAGGACCGAGCGGTCCCGCAGCCGCGACCGCAGGTCGCGGGCGGCGATGACGAGGGCGGTGCGCACGACGTCCCTCCCCTCTAGTCCCGCAGCCCGCGGCCGGTGAGGGACAGGAACACGCTCTCGAGGTCCGGCTCGACGATCTCCACCCCGATCACACGGCCCTCGGCCGCGGCGACGATCGTGGCGAGGTGGCGGCGCGCGTCGGCGGTCAGGACCCGGACGGTCCAGGCGCCGTCGTCGTGCTCGGCGGTCGCCTCGATCACGGTGTCGAGCCCGCCGATGCGCTTCGCGATCAGCTCGGCGTCGCCGTCGACGGCCAGCTCGACGCGGTCGGTGGACCCGACGCGGGACACCAGCTCGCGCTGGGTGCCCTCGGCGATCAGGCGACCGCCGTCGACGATGCCGACGCGGTCGCAGAGCCGCTCGACCTCCTCCATGTAGTGGGAGGTGTAGAGGATCGACATGCCGGTCCGGCTCAGCTCGGCGACGCCCTCGAGGATCGCGTTGCGCGACTGCGGGTCCACGCCGACGGTCGGCTCGTCCAGGATGAGGAGGGAGGGGTGGTGGAGCAGCCCGGCCGCGATGTTGATGCGGCGCTGCATCCCGCCGGAGTAGGTGTCGATCCGCTCGTCGGCCCGGTCGGCGAGGCCGACGAGGTCGAGGGCCTCGCCGATCCGGGCCCTCCGGGTGCTGGCGTCGAGGCCGTGGAGCCGGGCGACGAAGTCGAGGTTCTCCCGGGCGGTGAGGTCCGGGTAGAGGGCGATCTCCTGGGGGACGTAGCCGACCTGGCGCTTGGCCCGCATCGGCTCGGTGGCCATGTCGACGCCGGCGACCTCGACGGTGCCCGCGTCGGGTTCCAGCAGACCCATCGCCATCGAGATGGTCGTGGTCTTGCCGGCACCGTTGGGTCCGAGGAGCCCGTAGGCCTCCCCCGGGGCGATGTGGAAGGTGACGCCGTCGACCGCGGTCAGGTCTCCGAACCGGCGGACCAGGTCGTCGACGGCGAGCGTGGGGCGTTCGTCCATGCCGGCATCCTGCAGCCGCCGGCGCGGGCGGCACGACCGCTGCGGGGACGATCTCGCGTCGTGCTGCAGGACCCTGTCGGCGGGCGGCCCGTCATCCTGTGGGACGACGGTCGAGCGCGCCCGCCATCATCTTGGCGTTGACCGCGATCGACAGGCTGCGCGGCACGACCCGGGCGGCCGTCCGCGGCAGCCGTCCGGGGATGTGCCGCGCACGCCCGCGGGCCAGTGCGTCCATGGCCTCGGCCACCGCGACGTCGACGGGGAGGGTCCGCATCGGCATGGCGGTCCGGTCCAGGCCGATCGCGTTGATGATCGGCGTGTCGACGTTGCCGGGCAGGAGGACGGTCACGTCGACGCCGGCGGGCCGGAGCTCGTGGTGGAGCGCCTCCCCCAGGTTCGCGACGTAGGCCTTCGCGGCGCTGTCGTTGGCCATCAGCGGCAGGCCGTGGAGGGCACCCAAGGCCGAGACCAGGACCAGCCCGCCGCGGCCGCGTTCTCGGAGGCGCCGCCCGAAGTGGTGGGCGATGTCGAGGTGGGCGGTCGCGTTGAGCGCGACGTCGGCGTGGAGGTCGGCGGCGTCGCGGTCGAGGAACGGCCCGAGGTGCGGGGCCCCGGCGTTCGAGACGACCAGGCCGACGTCGAGGTCCGCGGTGGCGTCAGCCAGGGCCTGGACGGCGTCGGCTGCGGACAGGTCGACGGGCACCACGCGGTGGGCGGTGCCGTGGGCGGCGGTGAGCTCCGCGCCGAGGGCGGTCAGTCGCTCGGCGGAGCGGGAGGCGAGGACGATGTCGAGGCCCTCTCGGGCCAGGTGCCGGGCGAAGCCGGCGCCGATCCCGGAGGCGGCGCCGGTGATGAGGGCCCAGGGGCCGTACGCATCACGTGTTTGGATCATGATCTAGACTGTAATCTAGATCATCGTGCAGATCAACGTCCAATATGCTGGCGATGTGAAGACGCCCCCGCCGGACCTGGCCGACCGCCTGCTCGCCGTCAGCGACGACGTGCTCGCCGTGGACGCCGACCTGCGCCTCGAGGACGTGGCGCGCATGGTCGGGGCCTCCCGCGCGACGCTGTACTACTACTTCGCCGGACGGGACGACCTGCTGGCGTTCCTGCTGTCCGCCCACGTGCGCGAGGGCGCTGCCGCGATGGCCGCGGCGGACGACGGGCAGGGACCCCCCGCGGACCGGCTGCGCGCCGTGGTCGTCGCGATGGCGGGGTACCTCGGCGGCCGGCCGGGGACCTGCGCCGCGCTGCTCGCGGCGGCTGGCGCGCGCGGGGCCCTCGCCCCGGTGCTCGAGCTCAACGACGCGCGCATCGCCGGTCCCCTGCGCGAGCTGCTGACCGAGGGGCGGGCCACGGGCGCGTTCGACGTCGCGGCGCCGGCGGACGCGGCGAACGCGATCCTGGGCGCGGTGCTGATGGCCGTGCTCGGCCGCGCGGCCGCCGGACGCGACCCCGCCGACCCGGACTTCACCACGGCGCTGGCCGACCAGATCCTCAGGGGCGTGTCCGCGGGCGGGTGAGGTACGGCCCGGCCGGCTCACCACGCCGGCCGCCATCGACCCACGGGCGCATGACGGGACGTCATGACGGTCACCGGTCACCGCCATCGACCCACGGGCGCATCGCGGGACGTCACGTCGGTCCTCCGGCACCGCCATCGACCCACGGGCGCCTCGCGGGCAGCAGGACTGCGGACGCAGCGCGGCGGCGGCCTATCCTCGGACCCGATGTACCGGGACGACGTCTGCGCGGTCTGCGGGGAGTCCCTCCCCCCGGACCACCTCTACTGCCGCGAGCACGCGGCGGTGGTCGACGAGCTGCTCCACGACATCGGGGAGCGCCTGCCCCGCCTGGCCGACGACCTCCGCGCGGTGGCCGACCTGGTGGCCAAGATCCACCCGGAGACCTGGGACTACCTGTCCGAGGACCACCCCGACGAGCCGCTGTGGCCGCCCCGGCCGGAGCTGGTCACCACGACCGACGGGGCCGACCTGGACGTCGACGTGGACTCCGAGCCCGGCCGGGTGACCGTGTCGGTCCGCAACGACCTCGCGGCCCTGCTCGGCGACCTGGCGGCGGCGCTGGCGCGCACGACGGTGGCGGACATGGCGGCGGCGGCCCGCGACGTCGAGGGCGCCGGTGCCACCCACTGACGGGGCCGGCCGCCGGGCGGTCGTCACCGGCGGCGCCGGGTTCCTCGGCCGCGCGTTCACCCAGCGGCTCGTCGCCGCCGGCTGGGACGTCCCCGGGGTGGACGTCCGCCCCGGCCCCCGGGTGATCACCGGCGACGTGACCCGACCCGGCCCCTGGGCCGACGTGCTGGGCGACGCGGACCTGGTGGTGCACACCGCGGCCCTGCTCGGCGACATCGGCGACGCGCGCAGCCACTGGGACGTCAACGTCGGCGGCACGCGGACGGTGGCCGAGCTCGCCGCCGCGGCGGGTGTCGGCCGGCTGCTGCACCTCTCCTCCATCGTCGTCCTGGGCGACGACTTCCCCGACGGGGCCGACGAGACCCACCCCGTCCGCATGACCCACAACCCGTACACCGACACGAAGGTGGCCGCGGAGCACGTGGCGCTCAGCATCGCCGCGAAGGGCCTGCCCCTCACGATCGTGCGGCCCGGCGACGTCTACGGCCCCCACTCCGCCCAGTGGACCGTCCGAGCGGTCACGCTGATCCGCAAGGGCCTGTTCGTCCTGGTCGACGGCGGCACCGGGATCATGAGCCCGGTGTTCGTCGACGACCTGGTCGACGGCGCCCTGGCCGCCGGCACCGCGGAGGCGGGCCGTGGCGAGATCTTCCACGTCACCGGAGGGGTCGGGGTGCCCGCCGCGGACTTCTTCGGCCGGTACGCGGAGATGCTGGGCCGGTCCCTCCGGTCGGTCCCCCGCTACGCCGCCCGGTCGCTCACCGCCGGGGCGGAGCGGGTCATGCGTCCCCTCGGCGTCGCCCCGCCGTTCACCGCGAGGGCGCTCGAGTACGTCACCCACCCCGGCACGTACTCCATCGCGAAGGCGCGGGACGTGCTCGGGTGGGAGCCGTCGGTGTCCCTGGATGAGGGGATGGCGCGGACCCGCGCGTGGCTCCAGGACGTGGGCTTGCTGGACTGACGGGCCTGCTGGACTGACGGGCTTGCTGGACCGACGGGTCAGCGGGCGCGGACCCACGCCTCCACCGCGCGGAGGGCCACGGCAACGCCGTCGCCGACCACGTCGGGGACCACGTGGTGGCTGGCGGCGCGCACGACCTCGCCGGCATCGCCCATCGCGATGGCGGTGCCGACCACCCGCAGCATGGGCAGGTCGTTGGCGCCGTCGCCGATCGCCACGACTGCGTCGACGTCCACCCCCACCAGGGCCGCGGCGGCCGCGACGGCCTTGCCCTTGTCCGCGTCCGGGTGGGTGATGTTGACGTAGGTGAACCCGGGGGTGACCGGCGAGGTGGCCGCGCCCGCGTTCATGCCCAGCTCGCCCACCCGGTCGACGACGGCGGCGGTCTGCTCCTCGCCGTGGGTGACGATGGTCGCCTTGATCGTGGTCCGCACGAGGTCGGGGTGCTCGGCGACGGTGCCGAGCGGCTGGCCGATCACCTCGGTCCAGTGCGGCTCGTACCGCTCGTCCATCGCGGTCACGAGCACGTGGTCGTCGGTGTACAGCTCGGCGTACAGGTCCCGCTCGTCGCACAGCGCCAGCACCGCGTCGCGCTGGTCGTCGGTCAGCGGCCAGGTCCGCACCGACCGCCCGTCGCGGCGGATCTGGGCGCCGTTCAGCACCACGTGGGGACCGGCGATCCGCAGCTGGTCGTAGGCCGTGGCCACCCCGGCGACGTTGCGGCCGGTGGCGAACCCGACGGGCACGCCGGCGTCGACGATCGCGTGGACGGCCTGCACGACCGGGTCGGTGACGACCCGGTCCGGGCCCATGAGCGTCCCGTCGACGTCGAGCAGCACCAGCCCCGGTCGGGTGGCGGGTCGCCAGGCGTCCCGTCGTCCGCCGGGCTCGAGCGCCAGCAGGTCGGGTGGGAGGGTCGCGTCCATCGCGGCCGCAGGGTAGCCGCCAGCTGCTGCAGCCCGCCGGCGACGGCGTACGCTCCGCAGCGATGAGCCTCGCAGACCAGATCCAGCGCGACCTGACGGACTCGATGAAGGCCCGGGACAAGGTGCGGACCGCGACGCTGCGCAGCGTCCTGGCCGGCATCAAGAACCTCCGGGCCGAACCCGGCCACGGCCAGGACGTCGCCGACGAGGAGGTCGAGGCGATCATCGCCAAGGAGGCGAAGAAGCGCCGCGAGTCGGTCGAGACCTACACCACAGCCGGCCGGGACGAGCTGGCCGAGGCCGAGCAGGCCGAGCTCGCCGTCCTCGAGGGCTACCTCCCCGAGCAGCTCGACGAGGCGGCGCTGGAGCAGATCGTGCGCGACACGATCGCCGAGGTCGGGGCCGAAGGACCCGGCGACATCGGCAAGGTGATGGGCGCGCTGATGCCGAAGGTGAAGGGCCAGGCCGACGGCAAGGTGCTCAACCGGATGGTCAGCGGGATCCTCAAGCCGGGGTAGCCCCGCCACACACGGGGGCTACTCGCCGCGGTCGCGCAGGTAGCGCTCGAACTCCGCGGCGAGCTGCTCGCCGGTCACCGGCGGGCTCGGCAGCTGGTCGGTGTCCAGGGGGTCGTGGTCGGCGTCGGCGCGGGACTCGAGCTCGGTGACGTACTCGGCCAGCTCGTCGTCCTCGGCGACCAGCTCGGCGATGTCGGAGAGCTGCGCGTCGGCCTCGTCGGCCAGCTCGTCGAGGTCGAGGTCGGTGTCGAGCAGCCCGGCCACCCGGCGCGCGATGGCGAGCGACGCGGACTGGTAGGCGGTGCCCGCCAGGTAGTGCGGCACGCCGACCCACAGGCTGACGGCCTCGAACCCCGCCTCCTCCGCCGCCTGGTGCAGCACGCCGACGATGCCGGTCGGCCCCTCGTAGCTCGAGCGCCGCAGCCCGTGCGCGGCGGCCACCTCGGTGTCCGACGACGTGCCGGTCACCGGCACCGGTCGGGTGTGGGGGACGTCGACCTGCAGCGCGCCGAGGGTCACCACCCGCGTGACGCCGAGCTGGCGGGCCAGGTCGAGGATGTCGTCGGTGAACGTCCGCCAGCGGGTGTTCGGCTCGCGACCCCGCAGCAGGACGGCGTCGCGCGCCCCGCCGGTCCGGGCGTGGCTGAAGGTGTTCGACGGCCACTCGAGGACCCGCCGGTCGTCCTGCCAGCGCACGACGGGGCGGGTCACCTGGAAGTCGAAGAAGTCCTCGGGGTCGATGTCGGCGAAGTCCTCGGCGTCGAGCACCTCGCACAGCGCGTCGACGGCGCCGGTCGCCGCCTCCCCCGCGTCGTTCCACCCCTCGAAGGCGGCGAAGAGCGTCGGTCGGGTGAGGGTCGGCAGGTGGTCGGTCAGGCGGCGGATGGCGGTCATCTGCCCTCGGAGTCTCGCACGCCGGGTCAGACCGCGCGGCCGAGGAAGTCGACCAGCACCGGGGTCACGACCTCGGCGCGGGTGAGCTGCACGTCGTGGCCGCCGTCGGGGACGACGAACTCCTCGGCGTGGGGCCAGATCTCGCGCAGCTCGGCGTAGTGGGTGGGGTCGACGGTCACGTCGGTGTCCCCGCGGACCAGCAGGGTCGGCACCTCGAGGCCGGCGAGCGCGTCGAGGTCGACGTCGACCGCCAGGCCGCTCGAGTCGCGGGTGCACACCCCCCGCCACGCGTCCGGTCCGCCGAGGGGCTCGTGCAGCCGGGCGAGCTGCTTCACCCACAGCGGGTAGATCTCCTGCAGGGTGTCCGGCTCGAACTTCGACCGCCAGCCGTGGAGGCCCTCGTGGTCGCGGACGCTGACGCCGACCAGGACGAGGCCGGCGAACAGGTCGTGGTCGTGCTGGGCCAGGGCCAGCGCGGTGTGCCCACCCATCGAGAACCCGCCGACGACCGCAGGCTCCTCGAGGGACTCGAGGTGGGCGCGGACCGCGTCGACCAGCACGTCCCGGCCGTACTCGCGGTCCCCGACCGGCGTCCGGCCGTGGCCGGGCAGGTCGGGCAGGTGGACCCGCCAGCCGGCCTCGGCCAGGGCGGTGAGCGGCTTGGACCAGTGGTACCGGCCGGTGCCGATCCCCCCGTGCAGCAGCACCAGCGGTCGGCCGTCGGCGGGACCCTCGTAGTCGACGTGCATGCGGGCCAGCGTAGGGGCGGTCGCCACCCGCCCCGCCGACGGCGGGTCAGGCGTCGGCGAGGGGGCGGGCGGTGACGTCGCGGAGGACCGGCCAGGACAGCGCGGCCCCGAGCACCGCGGCGGCGACGGCGCCGACCACGATCGCGGGTGGGCCGAGGACGCTGCCCAGCTCGGCGGTGATGCCCGTCGGGCCGGAGGACACGACGACGATGGCGGCGGCCCCGGCCCCGAGGGCAGTGCTGATGCCCGCGATGACGCCGACCGGGAGTCCGGCGTGGACCACCCGGACCGCGAGCATCCGCCGCGGCTCCATCCCGGCGAGCCGCAGCGCCGCGAGGGTCTGGCCGCGCTCCAGGACGCTCGCGGCCGCGCCGACCCCGGTCGCGGCGGCCGCCTGCACCAGGGCGCGGCCGACCACCCCCCAGCCGCCCCGGCCGATGTCCTCGAGGACGGTCACCTCGGCGCTGGCGGCATCGGCGGCGGTCCGGGGCACCTCGGGGTGCACGAGCGGGTCGAGGGCGGTGCGGGCCACCTCCACCTGCGCGGGGTAGCGCACGTCGACGCGCACCTCCACGTCGACCTGCGAGGGGTCGAAGACCTGCACGCCGCCCTCCCCCGCCAGGGCGACGTCGCGCGCGCGCGCGTCGTCGGCTGCCACGTCGGCGGTGACGCCGGCCTCGTCGAGGACCTGGCGGACGTCGGCGACCGCAGGTCCGGGCGGCACGACGAGGGTGGCCTCGGAGCTGTCCGCGGCCGTGAACAGGCTGGTGGTGCCGGTCACGACCAGCAGGAACCCGCCGACGAAGGCGGTGAAGACGAGCGGCGTGGCCGGTCGGAACGCGCCGATCGGGTCGCTCGTCATGCCGCGGGCCGCCAGCAGCGTCGTCGGCCGGCGGGACGTCCGGGCCGTCGCCCAGCCGACCAGCCAGGTGAACCAGGGGCCGACGACGCTGATGCTGCCGATGACCAGGGCGAGGGCGACCATCAGGAGGACGGCCTCCCCTCCCCTGCCGACGACGACGCCGGCGGCGCCGAACAACGTCAGGACGACGCCGAGGGCGACGACCCGCCACAGGCTCGGGCGGCGGTCGCCGGACGGCCGGACGACCCCGAGGGGGCTGACCCGCACGGCCCGCAGGCCGGCGAGGGAGGCGATGACCGCGACGACGAGCGCGACGACGGCGACCAGCCCGATCTGGGACCACGGGACGGCCAGCTCGCCGTACCCGAACGGCCCGCCGGCGAGGGGGATGCCAGCGACCACCAGCCGACCCGCCCAGGCCAGCGCGATGCCGAGGACGACGCCGGCGACTGCCCCCGCCAGGGACTCGAGCGCCGCGATCCGGGTGATCTGGGACGGCGACGCGCCGGCCAGGCGGAGCCCCGCCAACCGGACGGCGCGCCGCGCGGCGGTGAACCGGGCGGCGGCGCCCAGCAGCAGGATCGAGGGGGCGACCAGCAGGACGCCGGCGAAGCCGAACAGCTGGGTGTAGAGGTCCGCCTGGTCGCCGCCGCCCGCGCCCTGCCAGCCGCCCACCTCGACGACCGGGGAGGGGGCGAACGGCCCGGCGACCCGGTGGTCGTAGGGCGGGATCTCCGACGCGGGGGTGGGGGTCAGCGACGTGTCGCCGACGACGGCGAACGCCTCGTCGGCGTGCGCCACCCCGTCGGCGGCGACCGCCCCGACGACCCGGTCGCCGAGGCGGGGCAGCAGCAGGTCGCCGCCGGGCCCGTCGAGCAGCGCCTGCAGGCTCGGCGAGGCGAGGACCTCGCCGTCGGCGGGCAGCCGGTCGACACCCGGCGGCAGCGGCGCGCCGTCCCCGAGGGGGGCGAGGCGCACGACGGTGATCGTGGTCTCGCCGAGGCGCTCGTAGGTCAGCTGCTGCAGGGCGACCGGGTCGCGCACGCTCCCGGGTTCGCTGACCAGGGGCGAGCGCCAGTCGGTGCGGGTGTTGCGGGCGTCCAGGCCGTGGAGGCCGCCGAGGACCAGCAGCGTGATGGCGACGGACACCGCGACGCCGGCGGCGGACAGGCCGAGGTCGAGGGCGCTGCGGCGACCGCCGCCCGCCAGCAGGCGGCCGGCGATGGTGACGGCGCTCATCGTCCGATCCCCGCCCACGCACCCGCGGGCGCCCCCTCAGGCATCCCCGGGGCCCCGACCAGGCGACCGTCGCGCAGGTCGAGCTGGCGGTCGCAGCGGTCCGCGACGTCGGGGTCGTGGGTCACGACGACGACGGCCGCGCCGACCTCGGTCGCGGCGCGCAGCAGCAGGTCGACGGTCTGGGCGCCGGCGGCGGTGTCGAGGGCCGCGGTGGGCTCGTCGGCGAACAGCACCTCGGGCTGGCCGACCAGGGCGCGAGCGATCGCGACGCGCTGGGCCTGCCCGCCGGACAGCTCGCCGGGGCGGCGGCGCTCGAGGCCCTGCAGGCCCAGCGGGGCGAACCACCGGCGGGCCGCGTCGACGGCATCCCGACGCGGCGTGCCGGCCAGCATGAGCGGGAGCGCGACGTTCTCCGCTGCGCTGAGCTCGGGCAACAGGAAGCCCTGCTGGAAGACGAAGCCGAACCGCCGGGTCCTGATGGCCGAGCGCTGCCGCTCCCCCAGGCGGTCGATGCGCTCCCCCGACAGCCACACCCCGCCGTCGTCGGGCGCCAGGATGCCGGCCAGCAGGTGCAGGAGCGTCGACTTGCCCGAGCCGCTCGGACCGGTGAGGGCGACCGAGGACCCCGCCCAGGCGTCGATGTCGACGCCGGCGACGGCGGCCACGTCCCCGAAGCGCTTGACCAGCCCCCGGCCGGCGAGCACCGGCAGGGTCCCCGCCGGCGGTGCGGGAGGGGGCGGCGGCGGAGGGGTGGACGCCATCACGCCTCGCCTCCGGTGAGGACGAGGCCGATCAGCAGCACGAGCAGGCCGAGCCCGCCCAGCGTGGCGCCGATGGCGTGGATCAGGTCGAGGGAGGTGTCCATGGGCCACACGCTCCTCCGGTCCCGGACCCGCCACCTCCACCGGCCGGCCGGTCACGCCTCAGCCGTTCGGCTGATCCCGCCCGCCGGCGCTGCGCCTACGCTCGACGCCGATGGAACGGATCACGCCGTGGCTGCAGCGCGTCGGCGCCGCGGCGTTCACCGCGGTCGTCGCCGTGGGCGCCGTGGCCGGGCTCGTGCTCGACGTCGTCGTCGCCGACGGCTGGACCGTCGCGCCGCTGGCGAGCCTGGTGGCCGCGGCCACCCTGCTCATGCCCCGACGGCGCGACATCGGGCTGGCGGTGGCGGTGACCGCGGGCATCACCGCGTCGCTCGCGACGATCGCGCTGGGGTTCGACGGGCTGCCCGGCTTCACCGAGATGGGCGCCCTGCTGGTCCTGGTCGGCGGCACCGTCCGCCACGCGACGCCGGCGGTGGCCGTGGCCGGCGTGACCGCCGCGCTGCTCGACACCGGCGTGATGGCGCTGCGGGCCAGCGGGCCGCTCGGGTCGCCGGGCAGCATCGCGGTGTCGCTGTGGCTGCTGGTGGTCATCGCCGTCGCGGTCGGCTTCTACTACCGCTACCTCGACGAGATGGCGGCCCGCGAATCAGCCAGCGCCCGCCGCGAGGAGCGCCTGGCCCTGGCCCGCGAGCTGCACGACACCGTCGCCCACCACGTCACCGGCATCGTCGTGCAGGCCCAGGCGGCCCAGGTCGTCACCCGGTCGCGGCGACCGGTGGACCCCGCCGGCGCGGCGGTGGAGGACGTCGACCCGGTCCTCGACGCCCTGGCCGCCATCGAGCGCAGCGGCGCCGAGACGATGGCGGCGATGCGCCGCTTCGTCGGCTCGCTCCGCGCCGACCCCGACGCCCCGCTGGCCCCGACCGCGGGCCTCGACGACCTGCGCCGCCTGGTCGCCGACGTGTCCGCCACCGGCCCGCAGGTGGCGCTGTCGCTCGATGCGGCAGCCGTGCCGTCCGACATCGCCCCGACCGTCTTCCGGGTGGTGCAGGAGAGCCTGACCAACGTGCGGCGCCACGCGCCCCTCGCCCGCCGCGTCACCGTCGACGTCGCCGGACGGGACCACGGGGTCCAGGTGAGCGTCCGCGACGACGGCCCGCCCGCCGCGCCTCCCGCCCGTCGCAACGCCTTCGGCCTCGACGGGCTGGCCGAGCGCGTGGCCGCCCTCGGCGGGCGCTTCAGCGCCGGCCCGGCCACCGGCGGCGGCTGGCTGGTGTCGGCCTGGATCCCGGTCCCGGGAGCGGGCGGGTGAGCGGGCCGAGCCGCGGCCGGGTGCTGATCGCCGACGACCAGGAGATGGTGCGGTCGGGCTTCCGGATGATCCTCGAGGCCGCCGGGTTCGACGTCGTGGCGGCGGTCGGCGACGGCCGCACCGCGATCTCCCGGGCCCGCCAGCTGCGGCCGGACGTCTGCCTGGTCGACATCCGCATGCCCGGCGTCGACGGCCTCGAGGTCACCCGCCAGCTGGCCGGCCCCGACGTCGTCGACCCGATCCCGGTCGTGGTCGTGACCACCTTCGACCTCGACGAGTACGTCCACGCGGCCCTCACCGGCGGGGCGAGCGGCTTCCTGTTGAAGGACGCCGGGCCGGCGCTGCTGGTGGAGGCCGCGGACGCGGCCATCCGCGGCGACGCGCTGGTGTCGCCGTCGATCACGGTCCGCATGCTCGACCACTTCGCCGGCGGCGGCACGCCCCGCCAGCCCGCCGAGGCGTTGACCGAGCGGGAGGAGGAGGTGCTCCGCGCCGTCGCCCGCGGGCTGACGAACGCCGAGGTGGGCGAGGCGCTGTACGTGTCGCTCGCCACGGTGAAGACGCACCTCGCGAACCTCATGCGGAAGGTCGGCGCCCGCAACCGCGTCGAGCTGGCGGCCTGGGCGTGGGAGACGGGGCGGATGGCGCGCTGACGCCGCCCCTGACGGCGCCGGGCCGTGGACGTCGTCGGGGCCACCGGGCACCCTGGCGGGCCTATGGCACTCCAGGTCGGCATCGTCGGGCTGCCCAACGTGGGCAAGTCCACCCTCTTCAACGCCGTCAGCGCGGCCGGCGCCGAGGCGGCGAACTACCCGTTCGCCACGATCGAGCCGAACGTCGGCATGGTCCCGCTGCCCGACGAGCGCCTCGACGTGCTGGAGCGGCTCGCGAAGGCCGCGAAGAAGGTGCCGACCACCGTCGAGTTCGTCGACATCGCCGGGCTGGTCCGCGGCGCCTCGAAGGGCGAGGGGCTCGGCAACCAGTTCCTCAGCCACATCCAGGCGGTCGACGCGATCTGCCACGTGGTCCGCTGCTTCGCCGACGACGACATCGTCCACGTCGACGGGTCGGTCGACCCGGCTCGCGACATCGAGGTCATCTCGACCGAGCTGCTGCTCAAGGACCTCGAGATCGTCACCCGGCGCGTCGAGCGGGCGCAGAAGACGTCGAAGTCCGGCGACAAGGACGCGATCCGGGCGGCGGAGCTCTTCGGGCGGCTCCTCGCCCACGTCGAGGCGGGCGAGCCGGTCCGCACCTTCGACGTGCCGCCCGAGCACGAGAAGGAGGTCGCCGAGCTCGGGCTCTTGACCGCCAAGCCGGTGCTGTACGCGGCGAACGTGGGTGAGGGGGACCTGCCCGACGGCACCGCGCTGGTCGACGTCGTCCGGGAGATCGCCGAGGCGGAGGGCGCGGAGGTCGTGGTGATCTCCGCGGAGGCCGAGGCGCAGATCGCCGAGCTCGACCCCGCCGAGCGGGCGGAGTTCCTGGCCGACCTGGGCCTCGAGCGCTCCGGGCTCGACAAGCTCGTCACCGCCGCCTACGACCTGCTCGGGCTGCTGACGTTCTTCACCGCCGGTGAGAAGGAGGCGCGGGCCTGGACGGTCCGGCGGGGCGCGACCGCCCCGGTCGCGGCGGGCAAGATCCACTCCGACATCCAGCGGGGGTTCATCCGCGCGAACGTGGTCAGCTACGACGACTACGTCGAGCTGGGTGGCGAGTCCGGCGCCCGCGACGCCGGCCGGCTGCGCCAGGAGGGCAAGGAGTACGTCGTCGCCGACGGGGACGTGATCCACTTCCTGCACTCGAGCTGATCCTCGTGCCCGGGCCCCTCTCGTACGCCTCGCGGATCAGCGCGCTCAGCGTCCTCGATCCCGAGGGGGTGACGATCGGCAAGGTCGCCGACGTGGTGATCGGCCCGGCACGCCCTGGACGCCCGCCGCCGGTCGTCGGGCTCGTCGTGACCGTCCCGGGGCGGCGGATCTTCGTCGCGATCACCCGGGTCCGCCGCATCGACGCCGAGGGGGTGCACCTGGCCAGCGCGAGCATCAACCTGCGCCACTTCTCCCCCCGCCCGGCCGAGGTGCTGGTGCTCGACGGGCTCCTCGACCAGCGCCTGCCCGACGGGTCGGTGGTGAACGACGTGGCGATCGCCCAGACCGGACCCCCGGCGCGGCCCTGGGAGCTGGCCCGCGCGGACCTCGTCGTCGGCAAGCGCCTCGGCCGGCGAGGCCGTCGGCGCAGCGAGTCCTGGGAGGTCCTCGAACCGCTGCTCGGCGACACCCGCGACCGCTGGGCGCACCTGCGGGACCTGCACCCCGTCGACGTCGCCGAGCGCATCGCGGACCTGAGCGAGGCCGACCGCACCGAGGTCGTCACCACGCTCGACGACGAGCAGCTGGCCGACCTGCTCGAGGAGCTGCCCGAGGCCGACCAGGCGGGCCTGATCGGCGAGATCACCGTCGAGCGGGCCGCCGACGTCCTCGAGGAGATGGCCCCCGACGACGCCGCCGACCTGCTGGCCGAGCTGCCTGCCGCGCAGCGGCGCGAGCTGCTCGCGGCCATGGAGCCCGAGGAGGCCGCGGACCTCCAGCGGCTGCTGCGCCACGCACCGAACTCCGCGGGCGGCCTGATGACGCCCGAGCCGGTGATCCTCGGCCCGGACGCCTCGGTCGCCGAGGCCCTCGCCCTGCTGCGCGAGCCGGAGATCCCGAGCGTCCTGGCCGGGCAGGTGTTCGTCACCGAACCGCCCCACGAGTCCCCGACCGGTCCCCTGCTCGGCGTCGTCAGCCTGCAGCAGCTGCTGCGGGAGGTCCCCTCCACCGCGCTCGGCGACTGCGTCGACGCCGAGGAGGTCCGCCAGGTGCCGCCCGACGCCTCGGACGAGGCGGTGACGCGGATGCTGGCCGCCTACGACATGCTCGCGGTGCCGGTCTGCGACGCCGCCGGCCGCCTGCTCGGGGCGGTGACGGTCGACGACGCGCTGGACCACATCCTGCCCGAGGGGTGGCGGGAGATCTCCGCGGACGACCGGGCGCCGCGGACCGCGCGGCGGGGCGGGGGTCGGCGATGAGCCGCGACCTGTCCGCCCCCCGCGGCACGCGCCGGCGC
The DNA here is from genome assembly GCF_964222135.1 of Euzebya sp. Lineage (NCBI taxonomy): Bacteria > Bacillati > Actinomycetota > Nitriliruptoria > Euzebyales > Euzebyaceae > Euzebya > Euzebya sp. The sequence goes on along the minus strand of NZ_CAXQBR010000004.1, from coordinate 7,851 downwards.
GTCGGGGTGTTCTACGACCAGGAGCGCTTCGGCCGGTTCTCCGAGGCGATCGCCAACTTCCTCGGCACCGCCACCTACCTGGTGGCCCAGACGGTCGTGGTGATCGTCTGGGTGGTGATCAACATCGTCGCCGTGCGGTTCCGCTGGGACCCCTACCCCTTCATCCTCCTCAACCTGTTCTTCTCGACCCAGGCCAGCTACGCCGCGCCGCTGATCCTGCTGGCCCAGAACCGCCAGGCCGACCGGGACCGGGCCCAGGCCGAGCGGGACCGCCGGGTGGGCAACCGGACGCTGTCCGACACCGAGTACCTGGCCCGCGAGCTGGCAGCGGTGCGCGTCGCCGTCACCGACGTGGCGGAGCAGCGCAACGTCGGGCGCGATCTGCGGGCGCTGACCGACGCCGTCGAGCAGCTGACCGCCCGGGTGGAGGCGGTGGAGCGGCGGGTCGGAGGTTCCTGAGACGCGGTCCCGTCTCAGCCGACCAGCCAGGCGTGATGCCCCCGACGAAGGGGTACATGCTGCTCAGCCCTTCCCCCCGCTGGGCGACATCGACCGACTGGACCCCTCCCGGTGAACGTCACGCTCGAGATCGAACTCCCGCGGCAGACCCGCGCCATCACGGTGCTCCGCCACGCCGTCGGCACCCTGTGCACGGAGATCGGCGTCTACCCCGACGACGTCCACGACCTGACCCTCGCGCTGTCGGAGGCGTGCAACAACGTCGTCACCCACGCGAAGGACGACGACACCTTCACCGTCCGCTTCCAGCTCCGCGACCTCACCGCCAGCGTCCACGTGGTCAACGAGCGCACGCCGTACCTGAGCGACGCGTTCGCGGGCACCGAGCCGGTGGACCCGTTGAGCGAGTCCGGCCGGGGCGTCGCGATCATGCGGGCGCTGGTGGACGAGGCGCGCTTCACCCCCTCCCCCGACGGCGGCACGCTCGTCGAGCTGACCCGGGCGGTGGCTGCTACCGAGAACTCGCTGTTGGCCGACTCGGTGTCCTGACCCGGCCGTCAGTCGACGGTCAGGAGGTCGCCGGCGAGGGCGACGTCAGCAGCCAGGGTCCGGTAGCCGGCCTCGTCGAAGAGCACCATGAGCCGCCGGCCCTCGACGCCCTCGACGGTGCCGGCGCCGAAGGAGGCGTGGGTCACACGGGTGCCGGGGACGAGGTCGTGGTCGGCACCCGCCTCGCCCTCGGCGGTGTCGGCGGTGCCCGCCCGGCAGTTGTCGCAGGCGCCGCAGGCCTCGACGTCGGGTTCGCCGAAGTAGGCTCCGATCGTGCGCCAGCGGCAGGCGGCCGTGTCGACGTACTCCCGCATCATCGCGACCTGGCTGCGGGCCAGCGCCTGGTCGCGTCGGTGGTGCTCGACCGCGTCCTCGACCGCCTCGTCGGGATCGGTGTCGCCGGTCCAGGTGAGGGTGCCGGCGTCCTCCGCGCGGATCGCGCCGGTGCGGGTGAAGTGCTCGACCACCATGGTCAGCCGCGTCGCGGTCATGTCGAGCTCGTCGGCGACGTCGGCCACGTCGACGGGGTCCCCGATGGCGGCCAGCCCACGCGCCACCCGGTCGAAGGTGGCCGGCTCGATCTGGGTCACCCCGCCCTCCATCCGTCGGCTGGTGGCGTGCTCGAGGGTGCGGACCAGCACGGCCCGCGCGGGGTCGCCGTCGCGGCCGGCGCGGCCGAACTCCTGGTAGTAGTCGTCGAGCGAGGCGGGGGCCTCGCGGTGGATGACGAAGCGGACGTGCGGGACATCGACGCCCATCCCGAAGGCGGTGGTGGCGATGACCACGACCGGGTCGGGCTCGGCGAAGCGCGCCTCCACCTCGGTGCGCGTCGAGGTCGGCAGACCGGCGTGGTAGGCCAGCGCGGGTCGGTCGTCGGTCGCGAGGGTCGCGGCCAGCTCGTCAGCAGCCGCTCGGGTGGCGACGTAGACCAGCCCGGTGCCGGCGGTCTCGGCGACCAGGTCGACGACGGTCCGGGTGGCTGCGTCGAGGTCCTTGGTCGTGACGACGTCCAGGGTGATCGAGGGGCGGACGATGCCCGAGCTGACGACGACCGGGTCGTCCATCCGCAGCTCCTCGATGATCTCGCGGCGGATCGGGGCGGAGGCGGTGGCGGTCAGGGCCAGGACCTGCGGGTCGCCGAGGCCGGCGCGGCTCTCGCCGAGCTGGAGGTACGCAGGACGGAAGTCGTGACCCCAGCTGGCGATGCAGTGGGCCTCGTCGACGACGAGCATCCGCACGCCGATCTCCGCCAGCTGCGCGCGCGTGTCGTCGTTGCGGAGCTGCTCGGGGGCGAGGAAGACGAACGTCCGCTCGCCGCTGGCCAGCTGGTCCATCACCTCGTCGCGCTCGCTGCGGCTGAGGGTCGAGTTCAGCGCCACCGCACCCCCGAGACGTCCCCCGAGCGCCACGATCTGGTCGCGCTGGAGGGCGAGGAGGGGGGAGATGACCACGACGGTCCCGCCCGCCAGGGCTCCGGCCATCTGGTAGATCGCCGACTTGCCGGACCCGGTGGGCATGACCACCAATACGTCGCGGCCGCTGAGCGCCGCCCTGGTGGCCTCGAGCTGCCCCTCGTGGAGCTCCTCGTAGCCCAGGGCGGCGTGGGCGACGGTCTCGATCAGGTCGGCGCGCTCCTGCGCCGTGGCGTCCGGTGTCACCAGCCGGTCCTGCCCCGTCACGGCCGACCGGAACCCGACACCAGGTGGCAAATACCGCGGCAATACGGTTGACTTGCATGCAATACGGTCGTATTGTCACGTCGTGCGCGCGACCCCCGATGCCGTCGGTGACCTGACCACGCGGGCCCGGATCCGCGACGCGGCGATGGAGGCCTTCGCCGAGCACGGCTACCAGGGCGCCACGATGCGGGGCATCGCCGCGGCGGCGGGGGTGTCCCTCGGGCTGGTCCAGCACCACTTCGGCACCAAGGACGGGCTGCGGTCCGCCTGCGACGAGCGCGTGCTCGAGCTGATCCGGTTCAAGACGACGGCGATCGACGCCGGACGCCTCAGCGACCCGCAGGTGCTGTCCATCCTGATCTCGATGGCGCCGGTGGTCCAGCGCTACGTCGGCCGCGCGATGGTGGACGGGTCCACGGCGATCGACGACCTCGTCGACCAGGTGATGTCGGCGAGCGAGGCGTACCTGTCGAGCACCTGGCCCGACCGGTTCGAACCGGGGTCGCCGCGGACCCGCGACGCCGCGGCCGTCCTCACCGCGCTCAACACCTCCACGATGGTCCTGCAGGCCCACATCGCCCGCCGGATGGGGATCGAGCCGTTCACCGAGTCCACCGTGCGGCGCATCGGCCAGGCGACGTTCGACGCCTACGAGGCCATCGCCGACCTGACCGCCTCGGAGTGGTGGCGCGAGGTCCGCGCCGCCACCTCCCCCGACCCCACCGGAGCGTGAACGGATGCCCGATCTGATCGAGGCCGTCGGCCTGACCAAGACCTACGGGCGGACCACCGCCCTCGACGGGTTGGACCTCGCGGTCGCCGAGGGCGAGGTCCACGGCTTCCTCGGCCCCAACGGCGCCGGGAAGACCACCACGTTGCGGATCCTGCTCGGCCTGCTGCGCCGCGACGCCGGCGAGGTCCGGGTCATGGGCGGCGACCCCTGGGCCGACGCGCTCGAGCTGCACGGCCGCCTCGCCTACGTGCCCGGGGACGTGGAGCTGTGGCCCAACCTGACGGGCGGGGAGGCCATCGACCTGCTCGGCACGCTGCGTGGCCACCTGGACCGGACGCGCCGCGACGATCTGGTCGAGCGGTTCGACCTCGATCCGACCAAGAAGGGCCGCACCTACTCGAAGGGGAACCGGCACAAGGTGGCGATCGTCGCGGCGCTCGCCTCGGACGCCGAGCTGCTCCTCCTCGACGAGCCGACCGCCGGGCTGGACCCGCTGATGGAGGTCGTGTTCCAGGAGGTGGTCAGGGACCTGACGGCGGAGGGGCGGACGATCCTGCTGTCGTCCCACATCCTCGCCCAGGTCGAGGCGCTGGCCGACCGGATCAGCATCATCCGCCAGGGGCGGGTCGTCCAGACCGGGACCCTGGCCGACATGCGGCACCTGGCGCGGACGACGATCGAGGCGCTGACCGTCGCGGCGCCCGACGGGTTCGAGGGGCTGAGCGGCATCCACGACCTGGAGGTGGACGGCCAGCGGGTCCGGTTCTCCGTGGACGGCGAGCACCTGGAGGCTGCCGTCGCGCACGTGACCTCCCTCGGCCTGCGCGGTCTGACCAGCCACCCCCCGACCCTCGAGGAGCTCATGCTCCGCCACTACGACAGCGAGCTCCACCGCGGTCCGGGGACGACGCGGTCGGGGGCGTCGAGGTGACGCCCCGCAGCCTGACCGGCACGGTCCACCTGGTGGCGGTGATCGCGCGACGCGACCGGGTCCGGTTGGCGATCTGGCTGCTGTGCCTGACCGCGTTCACCCTCGCGTCGGTGGCGGCGCTGCCCGGCCTCTACCCCGAGGCGGTCGACCGCCAGGCCCGCGCGGTCCTGGTCCAGAACCCGGGGACCCGGGCGATCAGCGGACCCGGGTACGGGCTGGACGACTACACCTTCGGCGCGATGGTCGGCCACGAGTACCTCAGCTGGGTCGCGGTCTTCGTCGCGCTGATGAGCATCTTCACCGTGGTCCGCCACACACGGCTCGAGGAGGAGGCCGGGCGTGCCGAGCTGATCCGCGCCAGCCGCGTCGGCCGCCACGCGATGACCACGGCCGCGCTGGCGGTGGCCGTCGGGGCGAACGCGGTGCTGGCCGTCCTGCTCGCCGTCGGCATCGGCAGCCTTGGGATCGCGGACGTGGGGTGGGAGGGGTCGGTCCTCTTCAGCGCCGCGGTGGCCTCCACCGGTGTGGTCTTCGCGGCCGTCGCCGCCGTCGCGGTGCAGGTCAACGCCAGCGCCCGGGGCGCCAACGGGCTGGCCGGTGCGGTGCTGGTCCTGGCCTACACGCTGCGGGCCGCCGGGGACATGGCGGCCCTCGGCGGCAACGCCCTGTCGTGGCTGTCGCCGATCGGGTGGGCCCAGCAGACCCGCGTGTACGTCGACGACCGCTGGTGGCCGCTGGGCCTCTCCGCGGTGGCGGTCGTCGCCCTCGTCGCCGCGGCGTACGCGCTGAGCACCCGCCGGGACGTGGGCGCCAGCCTGGTGCCGCCACGACCCGGTCGTGCGCACGCGCGCGACGGCCTGACCACCCCGCTCGGGCTGGCCTGGCGGCTGCACCGGTCGAGCGTCGCCTGGTGGAGCCTCGCGGTCGGGCTGTTCGCCGTCGGCTACGGGACGCTCGCGACCGAGGTCGAGCGGTTCGTCTCGGAGATGTCGGTCATCGAGGACGCCGTCGCCGACCTGGGCGGGACGATCATCGACGCCTGGCTGGCCATCATCACCCTCGTCTTCGCGGTCCTCGCGACCGTGTTCGCGGTGGTGGCCACGGTCCGGGCGCGCAGCGAGGAGGTCAGCGGGCGCGCCGAGGCCCTGCTGGCCACGACGTCGCGGCGCCGCTGGCTGGCCAGCCACCTGGTGGTGGCCCTGGCGGGCAGCGCGCTGCTCATGGTGCTGACCGGCGTCGGCCTGGGCGTGAGCGTCGCCTCGAGCCTGGGCGACGGCGCGTACGTCACCCGGGTGCTGGGCGCCGCCCTCGCCCACGTCCCCGCGATCTGGCTGGTCATCGGGATCACGGTGGCCCTGTACGGCGTGGCTCCGCGGATCACCCCGCTGGCGTGGGCGGTCGTCGCCTACGCCGGCATCGTCGGCTGGCTGGGCCAGCTGCTGCAGTTCCCGCAGTGGGCGCTGGACCTCTCCCCGCTGGGTCACACCCCGCTCCTGCCGGCGGAGGGGATGCGCTGGGCGCCGCTCGTCGTGCTGGCGGTGGCGGCGGTCGCCCTGGTCGTCGTCGGACAGGTCACCTTCGCCCGCCGCGACATCCACTCGACGGCCTGAGCCGCGTCGGGGGGCATGGGGCGCCGGGAGGCATGGGGCGCCGGGGCGCGGCCGGCGCGCCGATGTGCACTTGGGCCACGTGACTGGCCGAGCTGCACATCATGGCCCTCCCCTCCCCCACCTCGGGTTGCCGACCCGGGTCGCCTCAGCCAGCAGGCGGTCCAGATCGACCGGCCAGTCTCACTCCGGGGGTCCCGGTGCCGTGTGGGCCAGGATCGCGGTGGCGAGCGCGTCGTGGTCCGCCGGGACGACGCCGTGGCCCATGCCGTCGAGCAGGAGCAGGCGTGCACCGGGGATCGCGCCGGCCAGCGCCTCCCCGTGCCCTGGCGGGAACATGGGGTCCGCCGTGCCGTGCACGACGAGGGTGGGCACGGCGATCGTCGTGAGGGGCGGGTGTCCGCTCCGCCCGCCGTCGAGCAGGTCGTGGTTCTGCAGGGCGGCCGGGTCGCGGGCCCGCGCGACGTCGCGTTCGACGAGCTCGCGGTGGTACGCCTCGTCGAAGGGTCGGTCCTGTCCGGCCAGCACGCGGGTGAACTCGAGCTGGTACGCGACGACCGACGCGGGATCCGCCCAGTCCACCGACGCGGTGGCGGCGAGGGTGCGGAACGCCGGGGTGGGCGCTGGCAGATCGCGGTCGCCCGGCGTCGCCGGTGAGGAGCTGATGAGCCCGAGTGAGCGGACGCGGTCGGGGTGGTCCAGCGCGAGGAGCTGCGCCACTCCGCCGCCGGCGGAGACACCCACGACGTGGGCAGCCAGGATGTCGTGGGCGTCGAGCACGGCGATCGCGTCGTCCGCGAGGTGGCCCCCGAAGTAGCCCGGCCGGCCGGGCGGGTACGCCGTGGACAGTCCGGTGTCCCGGTGGTCGTAGCGGATCACGAACCGCCCTGCGTCGGCCAGGGACCGGCACAGCGCCTCGTCCCACCACAGCATCGATGCGCCGAGCCCCATGACGAGGAGGACCGCCGGGTCGGCGGGATCGCCGAACGCCTCGGCGCACAGCTGCACGTCACCGACCTCGATCATGCGCTCCGCCACGGCTCCTCCGGTCCCCTCGACTGGGCTGTCGTCAGGTGGACGGGGCGGGGCCTCAGACCTCATCGCCATCGGCGGCAGGAGGTGCGATGGTGGGTGCGTGGGCGAGGATCCCGACCGGCCGGTACGTGTCGCCGAGGCGTTCGCGGACGCGTACGCGGATCAGCCTCCGTGGGAGATCGGCCGCGCACAACCGGCGCTCGTGGGCGCCGCGGACCGGGGCCTCATGGCAGGGCACGTGCTCGATGTCGGGTGCGGGACCGGCGAGCACGCCCTGCTGGCCGCCAGCCGCGGCCTGGCGGCGACGGGGGTGGACGTGGTCCCCGAGGCGATCCGCCAGGCGCGGCAGAAGGCGGCGGCGCGCCGGCTGGACGTCCGCTTCGAGGTCGGGGACGCCCGCGACCTCCGGGCGCTGCGCGAGGTGTACGACACCGTCGTCGACTGCGGGCTCCTCCACGTGCTCGGCCCTCCGGACGAGGCGCGCTACGTCGCCGAGCTGCGGGAGGTCCTGCGCCCCGGCGGTGTCGTCCTGGTGCTCTGCGTCAGCGACCGCACGCCGGGTGACGCCGGCCCCCGCCGGATGTCGCGGGCGGACATCGACCACGCGTTCGCCGACGGCTGGACGGTCGAGTCGGTGGAGGCCACGTCCATCGAGGTCGCCCACGGCTGGGACGACACGGTCCACGCCTGGCTGGCGGTCATCAGGCGCGACTGACCTGCGGTCCCCGTCGGCCCCCCTCGGCCCGACGACCGTCTCGGGGATGGAGGGGACGTCGCACGGGGGTCCATCCGCGATGGCGATCCCCCGGTCGCAGGCGGCGTCGGGTTCGCTCTCCTCGCGGCCGATGTCGGTCTTGG